>JABSRY010000033.1 GCA_013214985.1 Hyphomicrobiales bacterium | reverse complement strand
AGTAGAAACCTGCACAAATTGCGGCAATTTGGATGTAACTGACCCATGTGCTATTTGCGCCAACCCTAAACGCGATCAAAGCATTATTTGCGTGGTAGAAGGCGTTGCGGATTTATGGGCGCTTGAGCGCGCAAACGCGGTTAAAAGCACTTATTTAGTATTGGGCGGCATATTATCGGCATTGGATGGCATTGGCCCCGATCAGCTTAATATTAAAAAGCTAGTTGAGCGCGCTGCTAAAGATGAATGTAGCGAAATATTATTGGCGCTAAACGCAACGATAGACGGGCAAACCACATCGCATTATCTAACCGATGCGCTAGATGGCTGTAATGTTGAAGTGACTATTCTTGCCCATGGCGTGCCTGTTGGCGGCGAGTTAGATTATCTAGACGAGGGCACGTTAAGTGCCGCCGTTAAAGCTAGAAAACCGTTTTAAACTTTGCGCCAAGTTATGTGTTTAGCTAAAGTCAAAATCTGCAACAATGGGTGCGTGGTCGGATGGGGATTCCCAACTGCGAGGCTCTAATATTATTTCCATATTTGTATGTTTGTCGCTCAAGGGTTGGGACACCCAAATATGGTCTAAACGACGGCCTTTGTTGGATTGTTTCCAATCTTTTGAACGGTAGCTCCACCATGAATATAGACGCTCACTGGTTGGTACATGTTCGCGTACCATGTCTTGCCAATTTAGGCTATCTTGCACTTGCTTAAGCTTTTCGACCTCGATAGGCGTATGGCTAACCACTTTTAGCAATTGCTTATGCGACCAAACATCATTTTCATGCGGGGCAATGTTTAGATCGCCGACTAGAATTTGAGAAGTGTCATTATCTTGTGCTTTAAACATGTCGGTCATTTCGGTTAAGAAATCCATTTTATGTTTAAATTTTTCATTTTCTTCGACATCGGCAACATCGCCGCCAGCGGGCACATAGAAGTTATGAATAGTGACTTCGCCATTTGAGGGTGTCATAAAACTTGTGGCAATATGGCGGGCGTCGCCTTTCTTGCAAAACTCAATTTTATCGACTTTGCTGAAGGGTATTTTTGAAAAAGTGGCAACACCATGATAGGCTTTTTGACCATTAATGGCGACATGCTCAAAGCCCATGGCTTTAATGTCTTTCATTGGAAAACTATCATCATGCACTTTGATTTCTTGTAAGCAAAGAATATCGATATCATATTCCTTTATGAATTTTTCAACGCTTTCAATACGCTTACGGACGCTGTTAATATTCCAAGTTGCAATACGAAGTTTCATATAAAATCCTTAAACAGTTTTAAAATATTGCTAGGCTATCGCCTGAAAACCCCAGTGGCCAATGGCCAGAAGCATATAGCTTTATACGCAAAATGAATGGGTGATATGGGTCGTCGCCAAATGTTTTTGCCAAAATATAAGTATGGCTTGCCTGCATAGCACTGCCCATCATTAGAGTTTTGAGCTGGCTATCTTCTAGCTCCCAAATGGCAAATATCTCGGTAATATGGTCTTCAATATGTTCGTTCATCGCGGCGGCTAAAAATGAAAATAGAAAATTCATCGCTTCGGGGGCTAATTGCTCGGCTGCATGAAAAGTAAGGGCAGCCCGCATGGCTTCTTCTGCTTCCCACGCGCCTGTTTGATAATTATTGGTTTCCATAACGGGGAAGACTTCATCCCAATCGGTTAAAATATGCAAATTGGCATAATTAAAACCTAAAAAGTTCATATAATCATGCGCTGTTTCTCGTGTTTCGGCGTCTATTTTATCGCCGACATGATGAAACCAATCGACCCGCTTAAGCTCCGCAATCGCTTTGCTAACTTCATTCATAATTGGTAATTCGTCGAGCATGGCAGCATATTCAGCTTGTTGTGCTGCTTGGTCTTCATCGGACATATATTCTGAATAATCTTGCATCTAATATAGCTCTCATCATTGCTTAGACCTAATTACTCTTTTTAGGCCAAAACAGCAACATTTCTATTGATAATCTGTATTAATATTTATGCAAGGAGAATTGTTTGCCCGAAATATGTTCATTAATACGCAAGTTTGAAATGTAAATGCTGGTTTGACGGCCATGCTCATCGGTAATTGTCCAACTGGTTAAGTCGTAATTATCGCCGCCAAATACCATGGTCAAACTGCCCTTCATTTTGCCAGCTTTATCTGCCATGGTGATGGTGATATTACCAGGTTCAAAATAAAAATCCAACACATCGGTTTTTTTAAGAATATCGGGATCATCCGATAAAATAAAAGATAGTGGGGTTTCTGATAAAGGGAAGCGGTCGGCTTTGTTTTTAATTTTAAGATCAATAACCCCAACCCAAAGGCCATCGGCCATGAACAATAATTTGGTGGGGGGGGCATATTCAAACCGCATTAAACCTGGGCGGCGAATATAAAATTTACCATCGCTGCGGTGGCCATTGGGCGCCACTTGCACAAAATCGCCCTGCATGGTTTTAGCACGTTTTAAATAGCCACTAAGGCTATTGATGGTAACGATTTGGTCGGGTTGTAGAGACATGCCTCTGGCATTTGCTACATTTGTTAAACTTATAACTGCAATAAAAATAGTAATAAAAATTTTATTCAACATTAAATAACCTTATGAAAATATCGAATCAGCTGATTATATTGAACTTAAACAAATATTGTGTCGAAATAAAGTGAGTAATGAAGATTGGGGCCTATTTTTTTGAGTCACTAAAAAGGCAGCCGAAGCTGCCTTGATTTTAAAAGTCTGAAACATCACCTACCAGAATATCGCGTTTGCCTGCATGATTTGCAGGGCCGATAACCCCTTCTTCTTCCATCCGTTCAATAATGGTTGCGGCGCGGTTATAACCGATCGATAATTTGCGCTGGATATAAGAGGTTGAGGCTTTTTTATCGCGCGCAACAATGGCCACTGCTTGATCGTATAAATCTAACTCACCACCATTTGCATCGGTTGTGGCTATTGGGTCGTTGCCAGCCGCTTCGGCAGCGGCTTCTGCTTCGGCTTCAACATCTACCGTTACATCGTCAATATATTCGGGGACACCTTGGCGTTTAAGATGGTTTACAATGCTTTCGACTTCTTCATCCGACACAAATGCGCCATGAACCCGAGCAATACGCCCGCCGCCCGCCATATGCAACATGTCGCCCTGGCCGAGTAATTGCTCTGCGCCCATTTCGTTTAAAATGGTGCGACTGTCTATTTTACTAGTAACTTGGAAAGAAATACGCGTTGGGAAGTTGGCTTTAATTGAACCTGTAATCACATCGACCGAAGGACGTTGCGTTGCCGTAATGATATGAATGCCCGCAGCACGCGCCATTTGAGCAAGGCGTTGAATTGCTGTTTCAATTTCTTTGCCAGCCACCATCATCAGATCGGCCATTTCGTCAATAACGATAACGATAAATGGCATTTCTTTATAATCGAGCGCTTCATGTTCATAAACAGGCTTACCAGTTTCATGATCAAAACCAGTTTGCACGGTACGCATTAACGGCTCGCCTTTATCTTCGGCAGCTTTAATGCGTTGGTTATAGCCCTCAATATTTCGCACGCCCATTTTAGACATTTTTTTGTAGCGGCTTTCCATCTCACGTACTGACCATTTAAGAGCAACTACGGCCTTTTTAGGGTCGGTAACCACGGGTGTTAGCAAATGCGGAATGCCATCATAAATTGACAATTCTAGCATTTTTGGGTCAACCATGATTAATTTACATTTATCGGGCGAATATTTATATAATATAGACAAAATCATCGAGTTGATGCCAACAGATTTGCCACTGCCAGTTGTGCCCGCAATTAACAAATGCGGCATGCGCGCTAAATCGGCGATAACGGGCGTGCCATCGATGGACTTGCCCAATGCCATTGGTAGTTTATATTTTTCGTTATGAAAATCGGGTGCAGCGATGATCTCGTTTAAATAAACGATATCGCGTCTCTCGTTTGGCAATTCGATACCAATTACATTGCGGCCAGGAATAACTGCAATACGCGCAGAAATGGCACTCATTGAGCGGGCAATATCATCTGCTAAACCAATCACCCGAGCTGATTTAACGCCTGGTGCTGGTTCTAGCTCATAAAGCGTTACAACGGGACCTGGGCGCACATTCATAATTTCGCCAGAAATTCTAAACTCGGCCAATACATTTTCTAAAATACGGGCATTGGCGGCCAATACTTTTTCTGAAATGCCAGAGTCCTCCGCATTTTCTTCTGGCATCGCTAACAGGTCGATAGAAGGCAGTTCGTAGTTTTTACCCTTAAACATAACGGGGCTATTATGCACGACACGGCCTTTACGCACATCTACTTTTGGTGCACTAAGGTCAAACGGGGCAGGGCTGTTCTGTGTTGGGTTAGTTGCATTGCAATTTGCCGCTTTGGGTTGTTGCATCGTTGGCGTTGTTGCTTGTTCAACAGGCGCAATTACGGTTTCAACTGGCGCAGGAATAGGCGCTCCTTGAAGGGGCGCGGTTGGTGCTAAGGGCGCAACAGGTGCTTGTGGCATATAATGGTTATGCGGCACTTCAACATTTTGAACGACCTGTCTGGCATTTAATTGCGCGGCGGGATGGGCAAATGGTTCATTATATTGCGGTGCAGGCTCGGCATATATGGGCGCATCGTCATATACTGGCGCATCAAATCGTGGCATTGGTTCTGCTGCGTAGGGTTCAGCGAGATAAGGATCGGGCATATATGGTTCTGCCTGATAATGATCTGCCCTATGCGGTTGAGATTGATGCATTTGTGGTTCGGGTGCAAATGGGTGCGGATCAGCGATAATTGCCTGTTCTGCAACTATTGCGGCATCTGACCAATAATCTTCGTATGAATTAGGACCATCATAAAAATCGCCCATTTCGGCACTGCCCATCACTTCGTTATGCACAATAGGAGTTGGGTTAAAGCTTGGTTGATTGTTGGGTTGAGCTTGCAGGTTATGCGCCAATGGCTCGGCATTATGGTTTTGCTGCTCTACTTGATAATGGCTTTGCAATTCTTGATTTAAATTAGGAATATGCGGAGCTTGCGCATTTGCTGTTTCGCGTGCAATAGGCTCGAACGCATGTGGGTTAAAAGTTGGATCTATATGCTGCCCATTATGGCTTTCGTCATAGGGTTGGTTTTCGGCGGTTTTTCGGCCTATGCCAGACATAATTTTATTAATGAACATACCTGTTTTTGCCTTTAATGGATTATAGTTTTTATTACGTGTATCTGGTTTAATTGAATTGTTGGATAGAAATTCTGGGGCATTTTTCATTTTATTCTCATTTAATTCTATATTTTGGGCTATATTTTTTTTTGTTAAATTTTGATATTCTAAAGTGGTTTGATCATTGGGTATCTTCCACGGTTTTTTAGCAGGATCAAACGGATCTTGGTTTCGGTTTTTTAAATTTTTAAGATAATTTGCAATGCTTAAAGATTTTAGACCCAATGTTGCAGTGCTGTTTTTAGCTTTTTTTGCAAAATTTGCACCCGAATCTATACTACTTTCATTTAAAAACGTTAGCGTTGCTAGCATTTCTTTAAACCTTAGCCCGCAAGCATATAAACCTAAAGCCAAGCCCAAAACACCCAAAAGAATAGCCGCTGCACTACGCGCCGCGATATGCGAAGAAGAACCAAATAAATCGGCAACGATTGAAATGGTAACTTTGCCGCTAATGCCGCCAAACCCTGCTGCTAACGGCCAATCGCCAAAAATAGGCAATGCGGCCAATGCGCCTGCTAAGAAGCAACCCGCAACAACCCATGCAATTGTACGCAAAATTGGCCGTTTGATAATTTGATGGCGCACTAAATTCCAACCAAATATAATGATTGGGATGAACATAAATGCAATTGCTATACCAAATGTTTGAATCAAAAAATCAGATAAATAAGCACCCGTTAAGCCCATGCTATTTTGTGGGATATCGGATGTTGCATTATTAAAACTGGGGTCGGACGGTGACCAAGAAACAATAGAAATTGAGGCATAAACTACAAAGATAAGGGTGATAATACCAAAAATTTCGAAAAAGCGATTAAAGATAAACTTGCTCAAACTACTTGGTAAAATTGTATTTTCATTCAGACCTTGTTGTAAGTTATCATAATCATTTTGATGTGAATGGTTTGAAAAATCGCTCATGACGCGCCCTCCACGGTTGAATAATATTTTACGATTCTATTTAGAGCCTCTTCGGTATCGCTTAACGAGCCGACCAGTGCCAAGCGTAAATACCGACTGGCTGTTTCGTTTTTTGGGTCGGCATAGGTTTGATCTGCATCATCTTCTGCCGCTAGGTTTGAAAGATAGGCACCTGGTAGTGACTTAATGCCGCAATACGCCCATAAATCTTGCGCGGCTTTTATGCCGCCGCCATGTTCGGCCATATCCAACCACAGGAAAAACCCGCCTTTGGGGCGTGTGTAACCAAACATTGTGCCCAATATTTTATCGACCAAATCGAACTTTTGATTATATTTATTGCGGTTATCGATAACATGCGTTTCGTCTGACCAAGCCGCGGCTGCAACATGTTGCAACGGTAGCGGGACTTGAGCGCCCGCTATGTTGCGCATCATTTTAAACCGTGCGATGAAGTTTTTATCACCTGCGCAAAAACCTGAGCGTAGACCCGGTAAGCTTGAGCGTTTAGACAGTGAGAAAAAACTGATGACATTTTTAAATTCACCTTCATTTAGTGCCACTTGCAAGGCGCTAATTGGTGCTTCGTCGCTATAGATTTCGCTGTAACATTCATCCGAAAAAATAAAGAAATTATGTTTGCGGGCAAGAGCGATTAATTTTTTATAATAGGCTTCATCGGCGAATACGCCTTGTGGGTTGGCGGGGGAGCAAATATAAAACACGGCCATACGTTGCCAATCGGCATCGCTAATATGTTCTAAAACGGGCAAAAAACCTGCAGACTGTGGTGTTGGCATAAACAAAATATCGGCTTGACCTGCCATTGCGGCGGCGGCATAGACTTGATAAAATGGGTCTGGTATTGCAATGAGTGGCTTAACAGTTGGATTGGATTTAATGGCCAATAATGCCGCATTAAACAAACCTTCGCGTGTGCCATTTAGCACCGAAATATGCTGATCTTTAACAATTTTATTATTAAGATCAAAACGGTTGTTTAACCAATTGGCATTGGCGTTTAGCAATGGCTCGATGCCTAACGCAGCAGGATATTTGCCAAAACCTGCCATATTATCAACGATAATTTGGTTGACAAAACTAGGGAAAGGGTGCTTTGGCTCGCCAATTGACATGTCTAGCAAAGAAAGCTTTGGTGTAATACCAGAAACTAGTTTGCGCAACTTCGAAAAGGGCCCATCGGGCAATGTATCAAACAGATATTGTTCCATGACTACTCTAAACAAAATGAAACGGTTTAGATCACCAACTATAGTGATCTTCTAGCGTTTAATTTATCAAAGCAATATTAAGAGCAGGTTAAGACTAACCAATTAAAAATAACATCTGTAAAACTTTATCTAATTAACTAGACTATATCGGCTTCTGGTGTGGCGCTAATTTTATGAATGGCCAAATCTGCGCCGATATATTCATCTTCCTCATGTAAGCGAATGCCGACGGTTTTTTTGAGAATGCCATAGGTGAATAAACCTGCAATAATAGCAATGCAGATGATGATAAGCGAACCTAACAGCTGTACGATTGGGTTAATGCCACCAAGGCCGCCTAAGGCTTCCAACCCAAAAATACCTGCTGCAATACCGCCCCATAAGCCACATAGCCCATGCAAAGGCCATACGCCTAGCACATCATCTATTTTTAATTTATTTTGGCAAATGTTAAACATATAGACGAATATAACGCCAGCAATACCGCCAACAACTAGCGAACCTATTGGATGCATAATATCGCTGCCAGCGCAAACGGCAACCAAGCCTGCTAGCGCCCCATTATGAATAAAGCCAGGGTCGTTTTTACCGACCACTAAGGAAGTTAAAATGCCGCCGACCATTGCCATAAGGCTGTTCATTGCCACTAAGCCAGAAATATTGGCGGTAGAGGCTGCTGATATAACATTAAAGCCAAACCAACCAATACATAACAACCATGAACCCAATGCCAACCAAGGGATTGAAGAAGGCAAAATACCCATTATGCGACCGTTTTTATAGCGCCCATGGCGTGCGCCCAGTAGAACAACCGCCGTTAAAGCCAGCCATCCGCCAAAAGCGTGTACGATTACCGAGCCTGCAAAATCATGAAATTGTGCGCCAAAAACATCTTGAAACCATAATTGTACGCCGTAATTACCGTTCCAAAACATGCCTTCGACAATGGGGTAAAACAAGCCAACAATGGAAGCGGTGGCAATGACTTGTGGCCAAAATTTAGCCCGCTCGGCAATGCCGCCCGAGATGATGGCAGGAATAGCCGCGGCAAAGGTTGCTAAGAAAAAGAATTTTACCAATGTTAAGCCTTGGGGGGCATAAGCCGAATTCTCTACCTGGCCATTTTAGGTGGCGGCATCGACAAGAAAGTGCCCGCCATAAGAAATATAATAACCAAGGCTAAAATAAATCAAGGTGGAGACCGCAAAATCGACCATTATTTTAACCAAGGCATTAACTTGGCTTTTATGCCGCACTGTGCCGACTTCGAGAAAGGCAAAGCCGCCATGCATCGCGAATACCAAAATTGCGCCCATAAGAAGAAAGAATACATCGACCCCGACGGCCATTGTTGTAATTTCTGCTGACATATATCTAATCCTTATCCATGATCTTAGATATGAGTCGCAAGAATTGTGCCAGAGTGCAATGCGCTATCTGGCGTAGATTTTTGGATAATAGGCGCTTATGTGCCTAAATTTTATACAAATATTAAAATAGATGGTTAAAAATTAAGCAGCATCTACTTTTTTATTTTGTGTTAAAATCGCATAGAGGCTATCGACATTATCGGCACCACGAATGCCAGACATGTTATCGGCATTGCGCATGAAACGAGAAATACGGGCAAGGGCGGTTAGATGATCGGCACCTGCATTTTCTGGCACGATTAGTAAAAAGATTAGATCGACAGGTTTATCGTCAATCGAATCGAAATTAACATCACTATCGAGCTTTACAAAAAGACCAAAGATTTTATCGAGTGATTTAAACTTAGCATGTGGGATGGCGATGCCTTTGCCGACACCTGTTGAACCTAAGCGTTCACGCTCTAGCAGATTGTCAAATATTTCACGCGCATCAATTTGACATATTTTAGATGCTTCTTCGCTTATAAACTGCAATATTTGTTTTTTACTATTGGCCTTAATGTTTATATAAACACTATCGGGCGCCAAAAAATTATATATTTCCATACAAACCAATTAGGAATGCAGATTTGACATCTGCATTCAAACTCCATAAATTTTATCGACTAAATTACATTAATCTTGGGGGTTGATCCACCCGATATTTCCATCACTGCGACGGTATACCACATTTATTGCATCTTCTGAACCATTTTTAAATATTAAAAATGGACTGTCCGAAATGTCCATCTGCATAACCGCTTCACCAACCGATAACTCACTGATTTTCGCCGTGTTTTCCGAAACAATAACGGGAGATAAATCTGAGGGTTCGTCCGAATGATCGTCCGATGCGGCGATAATGACGTCTGATACTTCCATCATCTTAATTGGAGTTGGGTTATTTTGATGGTGGTTTTTAAGCCGTCTTTTATACCTTCTTAGCCTTTTATCGAGTTTTTCAGCGGCTTCATCAAAGCTGCTATAAGGGTCACCATTTTGAAAATGTGAGTTTAAATTCATACCGGAGTCTAGATGCAGTGCACATTCTGCCGTGAATGAGCGACCTTCTTTGCTGACGGTAATTTGTGCTGAAGCACGACCATCATCAAAATATTTAGAAACAATATTAGTAATTGTCGAATTGATATGCTCGTTAAAAGCCTCGCCAATATTTAATTGTTTTCCAGTGATTTGTATTTGCATAACTACTCCTTAATATGCTGTCTAATTGCTAGACGTTTAATAAGAGCCCAAATATGTTATATTTGAGGGGACGCTAAGAAAAACGACCCTTGCCAATAAATGGGTTAAAGCAGATATATTTACTTTGATGAAAAGCAAATATAAGCCCCCCGCATCAATTGTAATTTTAGTGTAAGCCTTAAACCAAGATTTGAGCAAGCAAGAAATTTATAAAAAGTGTAATTTATTTTGGATTTGGGGGTAAGTATCTGTTTTATTGATGTAATTATAAGCTATAATTAACAAACAGTTAACACTAAAATCGCTTATTTTATTAGATGTTTCTTTTCTTTACGGCGGTTGATGGAGGATGAAATATTTAGTGCTTCGCGATATTTTGCGACTGTGCGCCGCGCGATATCAATGCCAGATTGTTTAAGAATGCCTGCCAATTTATCATCCGATAAGATTTTTTTAGGGCTTTCATCATCAATGAGCCGCTTAATGCGAGACTTTACAGACTCAGAGGAGTGGCCTTCCCCGCCATCGGCCGACGGTACGGATGAGTTGAAGAAATATTTAAGATCAAACAACCCGCGTTCGGTCATCATATATTTGCTATTGGTAACGCGGCTAATGGTTGATTCGTGCATTTCAACCGCATCGGCAATGGTTTTTAGGTTGAGTGGGCGTAAATATTCCACCCCATAAACCAAAAAAGCATCTTGTTGTTTAACAATTTCGGTGGCGACTTTTAAAATAGTATTTGCCCGTTGTTCTAGGCTTCTAACCAGCCAATTTGCCTCGGCTAGGCATTCGGTTAAAAAAGTAACATCGGTTTTATCATTGACGCTTTTTCGAATATCGGAATAGTAATTTTGATTGACCAAAACCCGTGGTAAACTTGCGCTATTTAACTCGATACGCCACGAGCCATCTTTATTTTGTCGAACAAATACATCAGGGATAATAGTCTGCACATTGGTTGTGCCATATTTAAGGCCAGGTTTTGGGTTTAGCTGTTTAACTTCGGCTAGCATTTCGGCCAAATCTTCGCTATCTGCACCTGTTATGGCTTGTAGTTCATCTAACTTATGATCGGCAAGCAGCTGGATATTATCGACAAATAACTTCATCATTGGGTCAAGACGGTTAGCCTCTGACAATTGTAATGCCAAACACTCTGAAACAGAACGGGCAAAAATGCCAATAGGGTCAAATTTTTGTAATGCTTCTAAGACGCGCAATACTTTAGGCTCGCTTGCGCCCAACCGCTCGGCGGCACCCTGAACGGTGCCAACTAAATAGCCGCTTTCATCGAGCATGTCGATTAAATGCAATGCAATAGATTTTTGCACAATATTGCTGAAACTGTGATTTACTTGCTCGGTGACATGGTCTTTTAAGGTGAGTTTGGCGCTATTTAGCTCTTCTAAGGCTTGTGTGCCGCCATATTGATCTTCGCGCGTTGAGCTGCTCGCGCCGCCCGAAATATTATCCCAACTATTATCATTTTTTTGTTCAATTTTTTGCTCGGCTTGGGCTTTATCGGCTTTAGATTCGTCGGCATATATATTGTCAAAGCCTGTATCTAACATGCCATCGTCGCGCGTGGGCATATTTTCTTCGCTTAAGTTAAGCTCTTGGCTTTCGCTGTCGTTGTTTTTTACAACTTCATCTTGTCTGGCGTCATTGGTGGCGTTAGGCGAGCTGTCTCTATTATCGGCTTCGCCTGTGTCTATTTCTAATAACGGGTTACGCTCTAATTCGCGTTCAATATGGCTAGTTAGTTCAAGGTTAGATAATTGCAAAAGCTTAATAGCTTGCTGCAACTGCGGGGTCATCACTAAGGATTGACCTTGTCTTAAATCTAGCCTTGGTGTTAAAGCCATTTGTCCTCTAAATTAACGTTAAATCCCCCAAAATTCACTATGAAATCACTGACCTTTGTGGGAAAATATATCGTGGTCGCCCCAACCTAATAGATCTAATTCGGCACGGGTTTTTAAAAATTCAAAACAATTTTCGGCAATCTCGGTGCG
>JABSRY010000329.1 GCA_013214985.1 Hyphomicrobiales bacterium | reverse complement strand
CCGAGATCAAGTTACAGATAATTTCCGTATAATATCACATCAAGACTTTCGGGTCTTGGAGTGAGGCGTGTATAATATCTGATAAAAATATACAAATGAAATTCCATCTAGATACGAACCAAACTCTATAAATGAATCCACACTCAAAAATCGATGCTCATTAGTCGCGAATTTTGACCAATAAATCAACCAAACTTCCCTCATTCATCTCGTTTCTCCATTTTTGTGACAAAAATACTACAGTTTTGAAGACTATCTTGGCCGCCTGTTCAATAATTTACTATTTATTTACCATTTTTAATGGTTTATCCACCTTACTTTTAAAGCTTTTGGCGTTTTTTGCTCCAAATTTGAACTAACTTTTAGAAGCAAGTTAACTATATCTTGCGCCGGTTGATTCTTTTCTTCATTCATGTTTCAAAATTTGTACAAAAACCAACAACAAAGTTGCACAAATAGCTATAAATGGCTAATAACAATCAATAGAAATTTTAGCAAAAATTTGGCTATATATATAAAGTGAGATAAAAAGTGAGCGACATCAGATATAACGCCCCCGAAAAAGAGCAATATTGGCAAAAAGTTTGGGCCGATAAAAAGCTATTCGATGCCTCTAACGATTTTTCAAAACCCAAATATTATGTATTAGAAATGTTCCCCTACCCCTCTGGCAATCTACATATGGGGCATGTGCGCAATTACACAATGGGTGATGTTATCGCACGCTATAAACGCGCCAAGGGCTTTAACGTATTACACCCTATGGGGTGGGATGCATTTGGCATGCCTGCCGAAAACGCGGCACAACAACATAATGTCCACCCAGGCGAGTGGACATATCAAAACATTGCCAACATGCGCAAACAACTAAAAGGCATGGGCTTTTCGTTCGATTGGAGCCGAGAATTCGCAACTTGCGACGTCGAATATTACGGCAAACAGCAAGAATTATTTTTGGAGTTTTTGGCGGCAGGCTTAGTCGACCGTAAAAAATCTCGGGTTAATTGGGATCCTGTCGATAACACAGTACTTGCTAACGAACAAGTAATCGATGGCAAGGGTTGGCGCAGTGGCGCAGTGGTCGAACAACGCGATTTAACCCAATGGTTCTTTAAAATTACCGATTTTGCCGATGAGCTGATCAATGATTTAGGCTATATGGATGGCTGGCCAGAAAAAGTCCGCACCATGCAATCTAATTGGATCGGCCGCAGCCAAGGCTTAGAAATTGATTTTGCGTTAAATGGCGCACCATCAAACTTTCCAACGCTTAAAATCTACACAACCCGCGCCGATACCTTATATGGCGCAAGCTTTATGGCCATCAGCGCAGGCCACCCAATTGCTAACGAACTCGCAAAATCAAACAAAGATGCCGCCGCCTTCATTCAAGAGTGCAACAATATCGGCACCACCGAAGAGGCCATCGAAACCGCCGATAAAAAAGGCTTCGATACTGGCATTACAGCAACGCATCCGTTAGATTCATCACTAAAAATACCCGTCTACATCGCCAATTTCGTGCTAATGGGCTATGGCACTGGCGCCGTATTCGCCTGCCCCGCACATGATCAACGAGATCTAGATTTTGCCCGCAAATATAACTTGCCAGTTAAAATGGTTGTGGCAACCGATGATATCGACATTGCCAATTTTGATGCAACGAGCATAGAGGCCTATACTGGCGACGGCAAATTAGTCAATTCAGACTTTATGAATGGCATGAACAGCCAACAAGCCTTAAAAGCTGTAACGCAAAAGCTAGAAAATATTCAAATTAATGGCAACCCACAAGGCGTGAGCAAAACCAATTATCGCTTGCGCGATTGGGGCATTTCGCGCCAGCGCTATTGGGGCTGCCCAATTCCAGTGGTGCATTGCGACGATTGCGGCACCGTACCCGTTAATAAGGCCGATCTACCAGTTGAGTTACCACAAGATGTTACCTTCGATAAACCAGGCAACCCGCTAGACCATCACCCAACATGGAAGCATGTAGCCTGCCCATCCTGCGGCAAAGATGCCACACGTGAAACCGATACATTCGATACTTTTATCGATTCAAGTTGGTATTATGCCCGTTTCTGCGATGCCGATTCTAAAGATCCAGTAAACCGCGAAGCAGCAGATTATTGGTTAGGTGTCGATCAATATATTGGCGGCATCGAACATGCTATCTTGCATTTGCTCTATTCGCGCTTTTTCAACCGCGCCATGCAAAAATGTGGTTATACTGGTCTTAAAGAGCCGTTCACCAATCTTTTCACCCAAGGTATGATTACCCACGAAACCTATAAAGATGAAAAAGGCGAA
Organism: Hyphomicrobiales bacterium; assembly: GCA_013214985.1. Classification (GTDB taxonomy): domain Bacteria; phylum Pseudomonadota; class Alphaproteobacteria; order Rhizobiales; family OSC116; genus OCS116. Next base: position 1,558 of record JABSRY010000329.1, on the reverse strand, counting down.
TGGGTAAACCCCGATATGGTGTTAATAGATGCAGAGGGTGAAAACCGTTCTGCCAAACATTCCGAAACAAATGAAGCCATTAAAATTGGCTCTATCGAAAAAATGTCAAAGTCGATTAAGAATGTCGTCGACCCAACTGACTTTGTAACAAATTTTGGCGCCGATACCGCAAGATGGTTTACAATTTCAGACAGCCCACCCGAGCGAGATTTCCTTTGGACAGATGCAGGCGTCGATGGTTCATATAAGTTTACTCAACGTATTTGGCGTTTAATATCCGAATATACACCAAAAGAGAGTGTCGACCTAAATATCATACCAACAGATTTGGACGCTCAGAGCACTTCCCTGCGTGTAATGACCCACAAGTCGATTAAGAACACCTCAGAGGCGATCGAAAAATTACATTTCAACGTCGCAATTGCTCAAATATACATGCTAACCAACGCTATATCTAGCTTTGCAGCTAAGATGGATAAAAATGATACTGTAAAAATTTGGGTCTTATTTGAAGCTCAAACCGCACTGGTTCAACTTTTTGGGCCCATTATGCCGCATTTGGCCGAAGAATGTTGGCAACAGCTCGGCTATGATAATTTATTGGCCGAACAGACTTGGCCAACTTTTGAACAAAAGTTAACCGTCGATGATACGGTTTCTATCGCAGTTCAAATTAATGGTAAAAAGCGCACTATTCTAACCATCGCAAAAGATGCCACAAAAGATGAAATCGAAGTAGCGGCATTTAAATTGGATGCGGTGATTAGAAATATCGAAGGCAAACAGATCATCAAAAAAATCATCGTCCCTGGGCGTATTGTAAATATCGTCGTGAAATAATGGAAATCAAAGCCGCGCAAATTAATAGCTTCATTAAGTCCCCCACAAAGGGGTTGCGCGTCATATTGGTTTATGGGCCAGATCGCGGCCTAGTTGCAGAGCGCACCCGCGAATTGGTTAAACATTTTGCAGGCTCGCTAAATGATGCCTTCAATATCGCGCGGATGAATGGTTCAGACATCACGGGCGATAATAGCCCGTTATTTGATGAATATTTCTCTATCCCGATGTTTGGGGGCACAAAAACCATTTGGCTTTTCGATGATGCAACGCAAATTCAAAAACAAATGAAAAGCCTACTGGATGAACCAATGGATGGCAATATCGTCATCATAGAGGGCCGAGATTTAAAGAAAACCTCAGCTCTAGTAAAGCTCTGTATCAAACATAAATTAGCCGCCTCCCTACCCTGTTATCAAGATAATGCACGCGATGTCGGCCAATTAATACGCGATATTATGGCAGAGAATAAGCTAAAGATATCAAGCGAAAACGTCATTTATCTGCAATCATTATTGGGTAATGACCGCATGTTATCGCGCAGTGAAATAGACAAATTGGTGCTTTACTGCCTAAAAAAATCAGAGGTAACTGCCGAAGACATCCATATATGCCTAACAGGCGATGCCGCCAAATTTTCGTTTGATAGCCTATTAGATGCAATTTCAGGCGGCCAACCCCACATAGCCGATAAAGAATTATCACATTTCCTCAACAC
>JABSRY010000328.1 GCA_013214985.1 Hyphomicrobiales bacterium | reverse complement strand
TGCGTGGGGTGCACGCCAAAACGACTGGCTAGCTCCGTGATAGTTTGTTCGCCCTTTATAGCTTCCAAAGCAACACGTGCTTTAAAAGCTGAATTATGGTTCTTACGTTTAGACATTCTAGATTTCCTCGTCTGGTTATAGACCAGTCAAGCAAAATTTGTAGCTTAAGTCACTGTCTCATTATTGGGGACTACCTCATTATTACAAAAATTACAAAGATAATATTCACTTAATAATTAGAAGATGCAAGCCAATGTTTAAAAAAATATTTTTATTTTAATCATTTTTATAATGCTGATTAGTTGCTCTGATAGGCCGTCTAAGCTACCAACGTCAAAAAATTTCAACTTAGCGGCTCATAAAGGAATATGGCGATCCATCGGTTACGGTTATTTACTTGAAATTACCGAACTCGGCATGGTTCTTTATGATATCGATAAACTAAATTGTTACAAAAAACCAATATCTAGTGCAAATATTTCTGCTCAAATGACTTTTTTTAAAAGTGTAGGCAATATGATTACTATATCTGTTTCAGAAAATTCGACACGCTATAACTTTACAAAACTTAAAGGTAATTTGTTCAAATATTGTAAAATCAATTCAACAAGCTCTATTATTAATAATTTTGATTATTTTACAAATATTATGTCTACCCATTATGCATATTTTGATCTTTATCAAATCAACTGGCAAAAACAAATAATTGAAGCACGTGCAAAAATACATAATGGTACGAGCAAACCTGCATTGTTCAAAATTTTATCTTCTATGCTTCATGGCCTAAACGATGCACATCTTTCATTAAATGCAGAAATCGATGGAAAATCATTTTCATTTAAAACTGGATATTCCAAGTATTTACGACCTGCACTTGATATTGCTTTTTCTTTGCAAACCAAGTTTAAATCCGATAGAAAATTTCGCCGTTACTGGTTTGAAAAGCATAAAAAAAATATAATTGGCAAAATTTTATCGGGTCAAAACTACACCTCATTTAATGATCGAATTATGTGGGGCAAAGTTGATAATATTGGATACATTAACATATTTGGCATGACTGGTTTTTCAGATAATGGAACGCTAGAAAATGAAATCAAGCATGCAAAAAATGCTATCAATGAAATTATGAACCGTCTGAAATCTAGCAAGGCTATAATCGTAGACATCAGCACCAATAGTGGAGGATTTGATGAACTCGGGCTTTTATTTGCATCTCACTTCACTAGAAAACAAATATACGCCTACAGCAAAGTTGCAGTAGGAGCTGAAAAACTTACTCAAAAAATTTATATAAAACCAGCATTAGACAACTTATATCTTGGGGAAATATTCCTCATTACTAGCGACCATACCGTAAGCGCCGCAGAGACATTTACGTTAGCGATGAGGGCCATAAAAAATGTTACCCATATTGGCGAAATTACACGCGGAGCATTTTCGGACATTCTAGACAAACCTTTACCCAACGGATGGGAGTTGGGTTTATCTAACGAAATTTACCGCGACGTAAATGGCATTAACTGGGAAGGGAAGGGTATTCCACCGTCACTAATCTTGCCTATATTCAGAGATAAAAATATTTTCATGAGTCATCAAAAAGCAATTAATAAAATCATATTAATGATAAAAAAAACCAATGAGGTAATTTATTTTTAAACCAATCTTGGAGCTGGTTTCATAAATATTACAGCGAATGAAATAACACCCGCAACAATAGCTAAAATAATAGATGCGATCCACATTTCTTCGTAACGCGCGAATAAGTCGAACAAATACCCGCCATAATATGCGCCTGCTGCGGCACCAAGTGCATGGCCTGCGGCCAATACACCCATAGTGATGCCAAGCATTTTTTGGCCTAAATGATCGACAATAATACCTGCCGTTACAGGTACTGTTGAATAATCAAACACCCCAAACATAATGGTAAAAACGGCAAGTGCAGTATAATCGCCAACCACAAAAAGTAGAATGAAGAAACTTAACCCCCGCATGACATAAATAACCGTCAATAACACGACCTTGTTCATACGATCGGACAAATAACCAGCGAGCATCATACCTAACATATTAAAACCAGATAAAAACCCATAACTTAGGGCGCCATCTAATGTCGGGTAGCCACATGCCGCCAAATAGGGCATTAAATGCGTTTCAACCACGCCTGTGGATGTAAAGCCACATAGAGTAAAGCTCCAAAACACCGCATGAAACACAGGTTTTTTTATAAGGTATTCAAAGTCTCGCTTGAAAGTTGATTTAGTCGCTTTTTTTGTTATATCTTGATTTGGGGCACTATTTTTAAGCAATTTCCAACAAATTGCCGCTGCGCTAATACAAACGAATGCATAAATAAAATAAGTTTCTCGCCAACCGAATGAAACAAGAAATATAGCAACAATTGGTATTATGAGAAGTTGACCTGCCGTTGAACCTGCGGTAGCAACACCAACCGCTAGGCCTTTATTTTTATCAAATAATGGGGATACAGTCGCAACAATGACATGCATTGCCACTACGCCAAAGCCAATGCCACTTAACAAACTAAAAGCTACAAAAAACATCCATGCGCTTTGCATGGTTGCCATTAAAGTTGCGCTAATGCTTACCGCTATTAAACCGCCTACTACAAAAATACGCGGGCCATATTTATCGACCGCGCTACCTGCAAAAGGTGCAATTATAGCCATTACCACAAGGCACAACGCGCCTGCACTCGAAATCATACTGCGTGACCAGCCAAATTCTTCTGACCAAATTGGCATCATTAACCCGATGGTTGAACGAATGGTATAAACCAAACCCAATATCATAAAACCAACGCCAACGATAACCCAACGCGATGAATAATTTTGCACAATGCCCTCCAATCAAACACATAATATAAACTGGTTTTAAAATTTTACTCGTCAATAATATTGATATATACTGATGCAGATAAACTTATAATTATTTTCTTAAGCAATTCATGACCAAATATAATATATCAAGTCCTATATTTTTAATTTTTCTATTAGTCTGTATGCATTTTGCATTTCAATATTCATTTCAAGCACCTCAATTAATTGAAAAATATGATGGACAGACCAGATCATTCAATGGCGCAAATGCGGTAAAAAATTTGAACGATTATCTGCCCAACAATTTACCTCATCCAGTGATGTCTACTAATAATGCTAAATTAAGACAACGTATTATTAGTAACCTAAAAAGTTATGGATATTCCCCCGAAATTCAGGTCGAAATGTCCTGTAATTTTAAGCGTAGACACAAACAAAAACATAAAAAGTGTGTCATAATATATAATATAGTTAGCAAATCACCCAACGCAGGCATGTTACCTGCCATGCTAATGATGGCGCATTATGACAGTGTTCCCAATTCGCCAGGAGTTGGGGATGATATGGCGGCGGTGGCGGCACTTAGCGAAATAATGCGACAAATTAAATCGTTAAATTTTAGCAATGATATTATATTTCTTTTTACCGATGGTGAGGAATATGGATTACTCGGTGCCAATGCATTTGCAAAAAACCACCCATATTTCAAACATGTTGGTATAGTCTTAAATTTTGAAGGCAGGGGGAATAATGGCCCAAGCATGCTATTTGAAACTGGTAATGCAAATGCCGCTATGCTTACTAAATATTTCAAATATAGCAGGACACCTCATGGCAGCTCGCTTTATGATTTAATATATCAATATATGCCAAACGATACGGACTTTACAGTCTTTAGAAAGCTGGGGTTAACTGGCCTAAATTTTGCGTTTTCAGATGCGCCAAATTATTATCACTCCAAAAATGATACCGTAGAAAAAATGAAGAACCCCGCCGCAAGCAGCGGGGTATCAGAACATTGAGAGCTGCTTGTCTTCGTGTAGCT
>JABSRY010000327.1 GCA_013214985.1 Hyphomicrobiales bacterium | reverse complement strand
TGTACCTATATCCTAGGGCCTTTTGAATTTCGTCCTCTTTCATGTAGAATGCTGAAATTGAGTCGAGAAGAAGAACACGGGCCGAAAGATTCTTTGTACTGTCCAATTGAACCAGCATATCACTTACTGATGCTTGCGTACTACCATTAAAAGAAAAACACAGGAATATAGTCCCTAGTATGAAAGTGGTTCTCATAGAGACAAAAATAGAAAGGATATTTTTAAACACTACTGTCCGATAAAACTTTTTGAAAAGCGAGAAATTCTCTAAAGGAAGTCCCGCTTTAATGTAATTTGGTTTTGGAAAACAAAAATTACATGAATAAAAGTACCCACTTTTTTGGACAATCGGTTTTCGGACAGCTGATTTCTTTGATTGACTCAAGTTTGGTCAAACAAGTCGTTAAAACACACAATTCGGATTACTATACCAAGAAGTTTACAACCTCAGATCACTTAATCAGCATGTTGTTCTCAAGTTTTGCCAACTGTTCCTCACTTCGAGAGGTTGCAGGTGCTATGCTCGGTTTAAAGGGAAAGACAACTCATTTTCAGCTTAAGAACATTCCCCACAGAAGTACACTGAGTGATGCCAATGCAAGAAGATCACATTTGGTTTTTGAAGAAGTCTATTATTCGTTGTATAATCAATATGGTTCGGTTATCTCGGACAGCCGAAAAATTTACGACTGGGAAAACAAGCTCGAAATCATAGATTCTAGTACTATTTCGTTGTTTAAAGATATTTTAAGTTGCGTTGGAAGGAAACCTTCGAATGGTAAAAGAAAAGGCGGAATAAAAGTGCATACACAAATCAATTTGCAAGAAAATGTTCCAAAGCTTATCTGGTTTTCTGCTGCAACTACACACGATAAGCAGTTCCTAAAACACCTACAATTGGAAAAAGGAAAAATTGCTGTATTTGATAAAGGCTACAACGATTACAAAACTTTTGATGCGTTTACTGAGCAAGGGATTTACTTCGTAACACGATTGAAATCAAATGCTTCATATCAAGCAATAACAGAGAATGACATTCCTGACTACCTTGACAATGGCGTATTGAAAGACGAAAATATTGAAGTAGATGTTAAAGAGAATGGCAAATACCTAAAAACAACTCAGCTCAGAAGAATCGCTTATTGGGATGAAGATAACAAACGTTGTTTCGAATTTATTACCAATTTAAAAGGTATGAATGCTGGGCATATAGCTCTGATATACAAGAAACGATGGCAAATAGAACTACTTTTTAAGCAGCTAAAACAAAACTTTCCACTTAAATTTTTCTTAGGTGATAATGAAAATGCCATCAAAATACAGATTTGGTGTACGCTCATCGTCAACCTCTTACTAACAGTAATACATAAGAAAGTTAAGCGTAAATGGGCATTTTCGAACCTGACAAGTTTCTGCCGATTGCATTTGTTCAACTATATCCATTTGACCAAATTTCTAGAAGACCCAGAAAAAGATTGGCTTAAAGAGGTTGATTCTCAACTTCAATTAAATTTCAATTCAGCATAGACTAGGGGCTTACTTTTTAAGATCGAGAGAGTAGTCCAATAAAATCAAGGCTTCTAGGACGCAAATTGCTCAATTTCTATTTTTATCGGACAGTAGTGATTATGAATACCATAAAAATCAATTATGATGGAATCGTGAACTATTTCATTGACAGAAGTACAAATGCATCTGCTGAATCTTTCAATGCAAAAATAAAAGCTTTCAGATCTCAATTTAGAGGAGTTCGAAACGTAGCGTTCTTTTTATTCAGATTGACGAAAATTTATGCCTAGTCCCCAACAATTGTTCTTGATCCTTTTAAATATGGAAGGCATTGTATTTTTAAAAGACGGTTCAATCATCAATGATAGTGCTGGGAACTATTCGTATTTGACATTTCGAATCTCGAAAGTGGTTCTTATTCAATTTAAACATAATTAGGACATTATAGGTCTTAAATTCAAGTAACAAACGCAATTTTTAGATTCAGGAGTTTAAATAGTTTCAAAACAGGAAGGAGATAATAAAATCTCCCTCTCTGTTTCTAGCAAAGAAGCTATCTTACTCCCCTAAATCGCCAAAAATAAAGTTGTAATGTCACATCTTACTTATGAGCAAAGATATGCAATAGAAACATTGTTATCATGTGGGAAAAGTCAAAAAGAAATTTCAGAACTGTTATCTGTTAGTGGTTCGACAATTAGTCGAGAACTCAAACGGAACATTGACCTACGTAACAAGGTTTACAGGGCTAAGCTTGCTCAAGCAAAGTATGAAAATCGGCTATTGAGTAAACCCAAATATTCAAAATTTGATAATGAGTTAAAAGCTGTAGTGAGAGCACTTTTACGCATTGATTATAGTCCTGAACAGGTAACTGGCTACTTGAAAAAGAAAGGTGAAATAACGGTTTCACATGAAAGTATTTACCAGTTCATTTGGCTTGACAAAAAGAATAAGGGAGATTTGTATACTCACCTTAGGCGCAAAGGAAGACGGTATCGAAAAAGAGGGTCAAGCAAAGATAGTCGAGGATGTATTGTAGGAAGAATTGGGATTGAAAAGCGTCCCCAAGAAGCAATGAATCGTACCACTTTTGGTCATCTTGAAGTTGACACAATCATCGGAAAGAATCATAAGGGAGCAATTATCACCTTGAACGATTTAACGTCAGGGATGCTTTGGATGCGTAAAGTTGAGTCCAGAGACGCAGAATTAGTCAAAACCACATTAAGTGATATGCTCGAACAAATTAAGCCATATATAAAGTCAATTACGTCCGATAATGGAAAAGAGTTTGCCAAACATCAAGACATCGCAGATCAATATTGTGATTTCTTCTTCGCTAATCCATATAGCCCTTGGGAAAGGGGGGCGAATGAAAATCTCAACGGACTTATTAGACAGTACATCCCTAAAAGTTCTGACTTTTCTAATTTGAGTGAACAGCTCATTCAAGAAATTGAAAACAGGATCAACAACAGGCCTAGAAAGAGACTTGGGTTTGAAAAACCTATATTCGTTATGGAAAAATTATTGTTTAACTCAGAAATTGCGTTTGTCTGTTGAATTCAGCATTTATTAACTCAGGCTTGGATATAGGTTGCTACAAAATTCCAATATCAAACAAAAAAGAGCCTTTTGACGAATCAAAAGGCTCTTTTCAAATCTATGAAGGTCAGCTATTGCTTCCCATCAAAAGCTTACGCTTTTTCTACTTATGAACCACAAACTCTTCTACAAGAATCTGATTGTTTTCAGTTATAATTCTAATCATGTACTTACCTGTTGACAAGTTTGATCCGTCTACCATTTTCTCAGTAACTGAGATTGGCAATGAGATCACTCTTCCTAACATATCAACTACTACGATTGATTTAATCTCTCCTTCGAAGCCAATGTTCAACATTCCATTCGTTGGATTTGGACATAGAATGAGATTTCCTATTACTAATTCATCAATTCCAATAACGCCTATCACTTCACAATTTGAAGTATCTGAACAACCATTAATTGTTGTGATCACTGCATAGTTACCATTTTGAGTTGGCGCGAATAATTGAGAGTTAGCTCCAGCAATTGGTGCATACCCATTATCACAATCTACCCATTGGTAAGTGGCACCAATGGCATTTGCAGAAATAATATTTCCGTTTGCAGTAGTTGACACATTAACGGTATTGATGGTTAAATCTAAAGTAACTAAACTGTCACATCCTATTGCGTTGCTTAATGTATGCGTAGCACCGTTAGTACTTGATGTGTACGTGATTCCATCAATCCATGTAATTGAATCTCATTCTGTTCTGGTGTATGTTCCAGAAGTAGAGTTATTGATGGTTAAATCAAGTGTTACCAGAGAGTCGCATGCGTTCACTGAACCACCA
>JABSRY010000326.1 GCA_013214985.1 Hyphomicrobiales bacterium | reverse complement strand
ATGACAGATCACCCTGCGGAACAGGCAGCTCCGCACGGCTTGCATGCTTAGCAGCAGATTGTAAATTAAAGCCCAATGAAGAAATCATCCAAGAAAGTGTGATAGGAAGCCCTTACCGACTTTCATATCAGTTTTCAAAAAATGGTAATATTATCCCCAAAATAACTGGGCAAGCCTTCGTAACTGCCGAAACAAAGTTTATTTTTAATCCGCAAGATCCGTTCAATGATGGCATAATACTCTAATTGTTGAATTAACACATCAATTCAACAATGCATGCAAGTCATCATAAAGCACCGTAGGAATTTCAACAAAGCCGCGTTCAAGGTTCCGTGCGCGCGCTTCAAACCGACGCTGCGAAGGCAATCGTGCACCTTGCTCAATAATATCTGCAAATAGCCGCTCTGCTCTTTCGTTATTTTCAACAGGCTTGCCGCCATTAAAATGTGCAGGGTCAAAGGCAATAATTATTTGACCATGATAAGGCGCGCCTGCTTGTCCTGCCGCATATTCCATGCTTTCAAGGCTAATCATGTCATCAATTAATGGGCCTGCTAATAGTTCGACCATAATTGAGAGCGCAGAACCTTTATAACTGCCAAACGGCAACATTGCACCATCCAATGCAGCCTGTGGGTCTGTTGTTGGGTTGCCTTGTTTGTCAAGAGCGACACCATCGGGCAACTGTTTCCCCGCGCGTTTATAAAGCTCAATCTCACCGCGGGCAAAACCACTCGTTGCAAAATCAAACGTAAATGGGTTTTTATCATGCCTTGGCCAACTAAATGCTATTGGGTTTGTGCCCAAACTGCCTCGTTTTCCACCCGCAGGCGCCACCCACGAATGGCTTGGCACCATCGCAATAGCGGCCAAACCAGCGGCCGATAAACGCTCAACTTCAGGCCATAATGCAGAAAAATGAAAGCATTTATTGACTGCAAGCGCGGCAATCCCATTTGCTTTGGTTTTTTCAATTAGTTTTGGCATCGCAATATCCACCGCCAGAAGCGACATTCCGTCACGCGCGTCTACATGCAAAACGGCTGTATCACTGTCTTTAAGTGCGGGTTTAGCATGCCCACTAATTTTACCATCCCGCATCGTTTGCACACACATTAAAAGTCTAAATAGACCATGAGATTGGCAATCATCAAGTTGGCAGGTATAAAGCATTTCGGCAATTGCACGGGCATGGTCATCACCATATCCTACATTTTTTAGTATTTTTATACTTAATGCTCTAACGTCATCCAAGGCAATTTGGGTCAAGTTGCTCATTGCTAATGTTCCAATCTCTATATTTACTGGATATTGGATACGATAATGAACCGTTATAGTCCACCTTTTTTATCTGGGCGTTACCAAGTGTTTTAAACTGACTTTTTGCATTAAGTTTAACTTGGAAAAACCATTCTAAAATGATACCTATATCCAAAATGAAAATATATATTAAGGCTATATGATGGTAAGTAAGCGGCTAATTTCAAAGAAAAGTCTTCCCGATGTCATTGGTGATGACATACGCGAGCGAATTCTAAGCGGTGAGTTGGTCGAAGGTGAAACCATTCGTCAAGAAGCACTTGCCGAAGAATATGACGTTTCCCGCATGCCAATCAGAGAAGCGCTAAAACGCTTAAATGCCGAAGGGCTTGTACGTTTAACCAATAATCGCGGCGCATCTGTGACCAAACATTCGCTTACAGAAATTGGGGAAATATTTGACTTACGCATATTAATAGAAGTCGATATGTTCCGCCGCTCTATACCTAATATGACGGAAAAAAACTTCACTCGATGCCAAAAAGTGCTTGTTGAAATGGAACAATCCTACGACGCCGACGATGTTGCTAAATGGGGTCAATTAAACTTTAAATATCATTCTGAGCTTTATTCAGCAGCTAATCGCAACCTAACTAACGAGATTTTGCATAAAGTTAATTTACAATCGGATCGGTATGTCCGAATGCATTTAAGTGTAATGAAACAACGTGACCCTGCTAAAGAAGACCATAATGCATTGTTAAAATTTGCAAAAAATAAACAAGTCGAAAAAGCATGTGATCTTTTAACACAGCATATCACCCGCACTAAAGTACAGCTACTCAGCATGATTGCGACAAGACGTGCTGCCGAAGAAAACTAAACTTAAACAGTTGTTTTTGGATACAATATCCATTATATGTCATCTATACATTATAACAATAAAAGTGGAAATTGACAATGTTCGAACCTCATGGAAAACACCTAATTGCTGGTAACTGGGTTAGTAATGATGCAACATTTAACTCATCACCTGCTTCAGGCAAATCATTTGCCTATGCCATTGGCCGCGTTAGCGATGTCGATAAGGCGGTAAAATCTGCAGAAGATGCTTTTTGGAGCTATGGATATTCTAGCAGAGCAGAACGCGCTGCGTTTTTAAACACAATTGCCGATGAGATAGATGCCCGTGCCGAAGCAATTACCCAAATCGGTTCCTCGGAAACGGGACTGCCTGAAATGCGCCTAAACGGCGAGCGCGGCCGTACAATCGGCCAACTACGCCTATTTGCAACCCATATTTTACAAGATGATTATTTGGATATTCGTTTTGATGCTGCCCTGCCCGACCGCCAACCATTGCCAAGGCCAGAGCTAAAAATGGTTCAACGCCCAATTGGCCCTGTAGCCGTTTTTGGCGCTTCTAACTTCCCACTTGCATTTTCCACAGCAGGTGGCGATACTGCTGCGGCATTAGCAGCAGGTTGCCCAGTTGTTGTTAAAGGCCATAGCGCCCACCCAGGCACTGGTGAAATTATTGCCGAAGCTATTTTAGCGGCCATTAAAAAATGCAACATACACCCAGGCGTATTTAGTTTAATTCAAGGCGGCGATCGCAAAGTAGGTAGCGCGTTGGTTGAGCATTGTTTGATCTTTGTGCAGCAAGGCCTGAACCTATTCCATTTTTTGGTGAGTTAGGCTCTGTAAACCCGATGTTTATTTTTGAAGCAGCGCTTAATAACCGCGGCGAAGAAATTGCCAAAGGCTGGGCAGGGTCGTTAACCATGGGCGCGGGTCAATTTTGCACCAACCCAGGTATTGCGGTCGTATTGGCGGGCGATAAAGCGAGCGCATTTAGCAAAACAGCTAGCGAAGCACTTTCTGGCGCAGCCGCTCAAACCATGCTAACGGATGGGATAGCTTCGGCTTACCGTGAAGGCCAAGCCCGTATTGCTTCAACAAGTGGCGTTCGCGAAGTGCTAACCTCTACTTGCGACCTACGCAATGCAACTCCTTATCTTTATGAAACGACTGCTAAAAACTGGCTTGCCAATGAAATATTAGCGGAAGAGGTATTTGGCCCATTGGGTATGATTATCACCGCCCAAAATATGGATGAAATGCGCGAAGTGGCGCTTAACTTACAAGGTCAGCTAACCTGCACTTTACATGTTGATAACCAAGATGCAACAGAGGCAACACGCATTATGCCAATATTAGAGCGTAAAGCGGGTCGTATTTTGGCAAATGGCTTCCCCACTGGCGTTGAAGTAAGCGATACTATGGTGCATGGCGGGCCTTACCCAGCGTCTACTAACTTTGGTGCAACTTCAGTCGGTACACTTTCTATTCGCCGTTTCCTTCGTCCTGTATGTTATCAAAACATACCAACCGCACTGTTGCCGCGCGATCTGCAATAGAAAATACGATAAGCATCTCCTACTTGACATAAAAAACAGTAGGAGATGTTGAATTATATTTATGTAATTATATTCTTCGAGCTGCATTTTCGAGCATACTCAAAATACTACTATTTTCATCTTCATCAGAATCTTCATCAGACAATGACGTAAGCATATCCATAATTGAGCCATTGGTTTCTTCTTGCGCTGACAATAACATACTCATCATATCGTTTGAAA
>JABSRY010000325.1 GCA_013214985.1 Hyphomicrobiales bacterium | reverse complement strand
AAAATTTAGATAGGAGATTATTATGGATATTGCAGAACTAAGCAGACAAAATCAAGTTCAAGCGGCAGCATCGGCATCGACCAAAGATCAAAAATCTATTGCCGAAAATTTTGATGTGTTTCTAAAGCTACTAACCACGCAGCTTAAAAACCAAAACCCGCTTGAACCGCTAAAAACTAATGAGTTCACTCAGCAAATGGTGGCGTTTACTGGTGTCGAGCAACAAGTTAAGGCCAATAAAAACCTAGAAAACTTAGGTCGGTTATTTCAGCAAGCAACTTTGTCGTCATCTGTGAGTTATATAGGCAAGACGGTAACCGCTGAAGGGGATGCAACGCAATTACAAGATAACAACGCTACTTGGGATGTAAATATAAAAGGCACGCCTGAAGAGAGCAAAATTGTCATCACCGATAATAATGGCAATGTTGTGTTTACTAAAAAAACCACATTTAGAGAAGGCATGAACGAATTTAACTGGGATGGGCAAAAAATTGACGGATCAATGGCCGCTGAAGGGTTATACACAATTAAAGTGCACCCTACTGATAAAGATGGCAACCTCCTAGACTATACAACCTTGATTAGTGGCATTGTAACGGGTGTAGACATGACAGGTAGCTCTAGCGTACTAAACCTAGGAGACCGTAGCGTCAAGTTAGATAATGTTAAGAAAATTGAAGCATAAATTAACCTATTTTTCAGCTTAATATATCATTAAATTGCCACAATCTCATGCAAAAATACTGAATATTACCAATGTCTTAACAGAGTTTTTTACGTCAACACTTTGTTTACCTTAGCTGTTAGTCAATTTTTAAACTCGATAATGTATTCTCTCTCTAAACAAGTTTGGGAAGTATGAGTTATGGTAAATCAGTATCGTTCAAGAGTAAATTATGTTATTGGCCCTGATGGCAGCCCACTTACAGTTAATGACCTTCCACCAATCACCACCCGACGCTGGGTAATACGCAGAAAAGCAGAAGTAGTTGCAGCCGTACGCGGTGGCCTATTGAGCCTAGAAGAAGCATGCACTCGCTATACTTTAACTGTCGAAGAATTTTTAGGGTGGCAACGCTCTATAGACAAGCATGGGCTTGCAGGATTGCGTACAACACGCATTCAAAAATATAGAAGCGATGACTCAACTTTTCTAAACTAATCTAAAAATTATGAAATTTGCTTAATGATTTAAGCAAACGCCAAGAAGCAATTGTATTGCGTATGCTTCTAACAAAACCGAGTAAAATAATTGCCTAGGCATTGTTTATCTCGGTTTTTTTTATCTACATTTTCAAACGCTTATATTATTAACGTGATTGTTGATTTGTGATTCAAAAACAAATCAGTTTGAAAAATATGTTGCTTATTTTGCTGCAAATATTGCCTATATATTGCCGTTTAATTACACGAATTACAACTTTTACGCGAGATTTTGTGGGTAACACAGCTTTTCCACACCTATTCTATTAAATAACACGGCAATTATTTCCTAGTTAATGAAAATCGTTAATACTCTATTTACCAAATAGTGGGTAAAATTTGCCTATAAAGTATTATGCGGAAATATAACTTTATTATAGCAAAATCTATTTGATTATTGGACTTAATCTTGGCGGATAGAATAGTTCAAAACATACTGAGAGGCACATGTTGGAGTTTTTACAAAAATTAGGTGTAGCGCGAGTCGGTGCTATGATAGCGGTAGCAGTTGGATTAATTGGCTTTTTTGCTTTCATTATGATTAGAGTAACCACACCTACATTGGTGCCACTTTACACCGAACTGTCTTTAAGGGACATGCAAGCTATTGTGAAGCGCTTAGAGTCTCAAGCTATCCCATATGAAATGAAAAATGACGGCTCAACCATTTGGGTGCCCAAAGACCAAATACATCGTTTGAAAATGACATTCGCATCTGAAGGTTTGCCCACAGGTGGCTCGGTTGGTTATGAAATTTTTGACAATAGCGACAGCCTTGGTACGACATCTTATGTACAAACACTAAACCATAAGCGTGCATTAGAAGGTGAATTAGCCAGAACAATTACCGCCTTGCGCCATGTTGGCGCGGCACGTGTGCATTTGGTATTACCCGAAAAGAAATTATTCTCGCGTAATGAAGTTCAACCCTCTGCTTCTATCGTTATACGTGTTCTTGGTGAAATTGACCAAGAGGGCATTAAATCTATTCAATATTTGGTCGCATCGGCGGTTAAAGGCTTAAAAACATCATTTGTATCTATTATTGATGAACGCGGCAGAACTTTGGCTTCAGGCAATGGTGAAGAAGCTGGCCTTGGCCTTGCCAATAGCTTTGACGAACGTTCTAGCGCCATCGAAGCCCGTCTGAAAAAACAAATTGAGTTTTTAATTGGTTCGGTTGTCGGCAAAGAAAAAGTTAGAGTAAAAGTAACGGCTGAAATTCAACTAAACACCGTTACGATGAAAAAAGAAGAATTTGACCCAGATGGCCAAGTTATTCGTTCAACCCAATCTACCGAAAAAAGCAACGCAAGTGAAAATAACGAGAAAACCCAAGGCGTTACAATTGGCAATGAATTACCAGATGCAGATGCTCAAAATGGTGCAGATGGCAACACTTCTAAACAAAATGGCAACAGTGTTACTGAAACTGTGAATTTTGAAATTACTAAAACCACGCGGACTGAAGTGATTGCGGCAGGCAATGTTAAAAAACTATCTATAGCCGTATTAGTCGATGGTGTTTACACCCCAGATGCGGATGGTAAGGCCGTTTATTCAGCCCGTAGCCAAGAAGAGTTGGACAAGATTAATGCTCTGGTTAGAACTGCTGTTGGGTTTAACACTGGCCGTGGTGATGTAGTCAATGTGGTAAACTTACAATTTGTATCTGACATATTAATACCTGAAGAAATTGCCGAACCAGGTATGTTTGATTTTACCAAACAAGAATTGCTTAGTTTAGCGCAAACAGGGGTGATGTTCCTAATTGCTATTATTGTATTGTTCATGGTGGTTAGACCGCTAATTAAGCGTATTTTAAGCCCAGAAGAGATGGAACAACCTTTGATGATGGATATGAACAACATTACCCATACAATTAACGATCACGGCTTACCTGTGGCTGTATTGCCCGATGGTACCGAAGTATCGCCCGATGTGATTGCCGCTATTGAAGAAAAAGCCCCCAAAAGACCCAACATATCAAATAAACTTGAAATTGCGCTTGCAACTGGCGATTTACAACAATCGACCATTAATCATGTGGGTGAAATTGTGAATAATAGCCCTGACGAAACCTTATCGATCATTCGAGGTTGGTTAACTGAAGGCGAAGAAGAACGCAGATCTGTACCGCTTTAATAAGCATGAAATGATAATAAAATATGAACCAAGCTGTTGAATTAGCAACTGGCATTTCTGATGTCTCTTATGATGAGTTAAATGGCAAGCAAAAAGCTGCTTTGCTTATGATGGCGCTTGGCGCTGAACATGGCTCGCGTATTTGGGAATCACTAATTGACGAAGAAATTAAAGAAATATCTTTAGAAATGAGTAAAATTGGTAACGTTAATGCTGACGTTATCGAAAGTCTCTTGATAGATTTTATTGGTAAAATGTCGGCCTCTGGCGCCCTTACGGGTAGTTTTGATGCTACAGAACGTTTGCTGAAACAATTTCTACCCGCTGACCGTGTTTCGACTATTTTAGAGGAAATTAGGGGCCCTGCGGGCCGTAACATGTGGGAGCAATTATCTAACGTACAAGAAGATGTACTCGCAAATTATTTAAAAAACGAATATCCGCAAACAGTATCTGTTGTGTTATCTAAATTACGGTCTGACCAAAGTGCAAAAATATTGGGTATTTTACCCGATGATTTTGCGCTTGAAGTGGTCAATAGAATGTTATCAATGG
>JABSRY010000324.1 GCA_013214985.1 Hyphomicrobiales bacterium | reverse complement strand
TAGTTAGATTCTAGAGGATGAATAAATATTGTCAATTAAATAAAAACAGGCTCTATTCTGACGGTATTTGATATTTTGCCTGACATCAGATTAGGGTATACTCTACAATGACATAAATAGAAATCTCTATCGAATTTCTATTGTTATTTGCGATGTTTGGATAAATTCATGAAATTTTGTTAGGAAACACTATAAATTTCCAGGATTGCTATTTGCAACAGATTAAAATATATATGCTGCTTTTCCTTTCTTAGCGTTTTACGAACAAACCCTGCGATGACGCCAACCTTTGTTTATATCCGATAGCCATTGCCTTTGCTTTCAATATTTGTATTATCGTCATTTTTTTCATAATAGATTGTTGATCTTTGATTGCTATTTCTAGCCCATTGCTCGCGGACAAATTAAAATACAAAAGTGCTTTAATATTGTCTTGATCAAACCCTAACCCATATTGATGCAGTGTTCCCAGATAATACTGTGCCTGTTCATATCCTTGTTCTGCAGCTTTTTGGTACCACATAGCAGCTTGTTTATAATCTTGACTAACGCCTTGTCCGTTATCGTGCAATACTCCTATATTATATTGCGCAACCGCATACCCTTGTTTTGCAGCCTTCATATACCATTTAGCTGCTTGCTTAGAATCATGGACAACACCTAGTCCGTTCTGATACATGCCCGCTAAATTAGATTGAGCTTCTACGTGCCCGCGTTCCGCTGCTTTTCTGTATAGCTCGGCAGCCTGCTTATAGTTTTGACTAACGCCTAGTCCATCCTCATACATATATCCTAGATTAAATTGCGCATCTGCATCATCATTATTTGCAGAAACTAGAAATTCTTTAAAAGCAGTAGAATAATCACCTTTTTTATATGCCTCAGCTCCTCTATTGAAGTCAGCGAGACTCTGCGTGTTTACCCAAAAAATAGTCAATAAACAGATTATCAGTTTTAAGAAGTTAATTTTTATCATTGTTACGCATATTATCTGGTAGTTATTGTTCAAAATTAGGGCTCTGTTGCAAATAGCAATTTAGCATAAATTTATGGTGTGTTTTAACTGCTTTTCTTAAAAACCTAACAGAGCATCCGTAATTAATCGGATTTCTCCCTTTAGGCCTTGTCCATATTTCCAAAAGTCAAATTGACCTTTCTTGAACATGTACATCACCTCAAAACCTTTGATGGTTGCTCGTGCCGTTTTTAAAGATTTAAAGCCTCGAACAGGATTAATTAGACGCTTGAGCTTTCCATGATCCGCTTCAATTCTGTTGTTCATATATTTTACCCGCCGATGATATAAATTACTCGAACATTCGCCTTCTTTCTTCAATCTTTTAATTGCCTTAATGAATGAAGGGGCTTTATCGGTATTGATAGTTGGGGGCCTTTGCCAGTCCTTAAGGCCTTTCAACGCCTTGCTGAGAAAGCGATAAGCTGACTTTGCGTTACGTCTGGTTGATAAATGAAAGTCAACTGTATTACCTTCTTTATCAATCGCACGATATAAATATACCCACTTACCTTTGACTTTAATATAAGTTTCATCAACTTGCCAGCTGACACCTAACTTTGGACGCCAATGCCATTTTAAACGCTTTTCCATTTCGGGTGCATATTTCTGTACCCAGCGATAAATTGTTGAATGATCAACATTAACACCACGCTCATGAAGCATTTCTTTTAATTCTCGATAACTGATACCGTATTTGCAGTACCAACGGATTGCCCAGATTATAATATCGTATTGAAAGTGACGGTGCTTGAATAAATTCATGAAAAACTCGACAAAACTAAAAATCTACATCAAACTCTCATTATTTGCAACAGAGCCGTTAATATTATACTTTATGTTAAATTAATGAGGCAATATTCTTTGTACCGCTTTAAAAACTAGGTTCAAAAAATATTACATCAATAGTGTTTGGGTGATGTTGCTCCCTTATTTACAATGAAGCCATTCTTAAAAAAGATCGCCGTTTTAAAGAGCAATCTTCTGGTTTGTTATTTCAAGTCATTATATGCTGCTGGGATATTTAAACTAGGGTGTACTCTAGAATGACATAGTTACAGTAATATACAAACGTACTTGAATGCCCTGTAAGAGCTTAAGACACCTTTATTTGAGTTGATGTTGCTCATAAAATGCTCTTAAAACCGCATTCATACGGGTTTGATAACCTTCGCCATGTGATTTAAACCACTCGACCATGTCTGTATCAAAGCGCGCATGAACGCGAGATTTATTTTTTTTCCCAAGCATTTCATCTGTTATTTCAGGAATATCACTATAATTAATATCTTCTTCTTTGATTGCATCAAACCGTTTCAAAGCTTCTTTTGATAGCTTCGATGGTTTTTTCAAATCAAGTGTGCGTTTAACTATTGGCATATCTTTTCACCTCTCTACGGGTTGCTTTTCTTGCGGAAATAATACGGGTTATATTGTTTTCACGTTCACAATAAGCGACCACATGAATGCGCCCCATAATCTCACCAGTAATGATAAATCTATCTTCTTGATAATCAAATCTATCATCGGGAATAATTATAGCATGTATGTCATTAAAAACCTGCATCGCATCATCAAAGCTAATACCGTGTTTTTTAATATTGCCTTGGTCTTTTAGGCTGTCCCATTCAAATTCCATATCCTTAATATTTACACATAAATATGTGTACATGTCAATAATATAAATTTTAATATAGCTGTTTTTGGTAATTTCTAAATTTAATATGGTAAAACGCTTTAATAGCGTTTTGCTTTACAATATTTTGAATGTATTATTTAATAGACGTTATCTCGATACCCGTTAAATTAGAATTGGCAAATATATAGCCCTATGTGTCAACCTGACCTCATACACACGTTGTCTGAGATAATGTATATTAAAGGGTAATATTCAAAGGTTATATTTAATGCCAAAATCGACAAAAACCTCACACTCAAAGCAAGTTAAGCCAGAGCCTGGCCTAGAGAAACGTACCCGACGTACTTATAATGCTGAGTATAAAATGAGTATTATAGCTCAAGCAGATGCCTGTAAACACGGTGAGGTGGGTGCTTTATTACGTCGCGAGAGATTATACAGCAATCAACTTTCTGCATGGCGGCGTGAGTTAGCGCAGAGTGGCCTTGCTGGATTATCTAAAACAGTACCAGGTCCTAAACCTTCAAAAACATCTGAGCAACGACAAATTGAGCAGCTTGAAAAAGCCAATGTTCGATTGACCAGAGAGCTTGAAATAGCCAACGGCTGCTTAGATCTCCAAAAAAAAGCCTTATCGATGCTCGATCATTTGAACAGTGGGAGCGATGTATGATGACGGTGCTTAACAGTAAACTCAACTTACTGCCTTTGTCCAGAGTTTGCCGAGCACTTTGCTTGAACCGTAGTACCGTCTATGCACATCGTAGGAAGGCAATTAATGATGAGGAGCCCAAGCGTTCGCGTTTACATTCAAAGCAACCTAAGGCTCTCATAGACGAAGAGAAAAGTATCATTTTAGAGGTGCTCAATAGCGAACTTTTTGTTGATCAACCCCCTAGGGAAGTTTACCAACGCCTGTTAGAAAATGGCCAATACTTGTGCTCGGTTAGTACGATGTATCGCTTGCTGGGTGCTCGTGGGGAAACCAGTGAGCGCCGAAAACAAAGGGCGGCACAGCATAACGCAATTCCTAGATTATTAGCCACGCGGCCTAATGAGGTCTGGACTTGGGATATAACCAAGCTGCCTCTTGTTCGACGGGCTATCTACTTGTCCTTGTATGTTGTACTGGATTTATACAGCCGTTATATTGTGTCATGGATGATTTCACACAAGGAAAATAGTGCATTAGCCACACAATTGATGGAGGAGACGTCCGATCAATATGAAATCTCAGCAGGGCAACTCACGTTACATC
>JABSRY010000323.1 GCA_013214985.1 Hyphomicrobiales bacterium | reverse complement strand
GTATTCCCAAATGACCAAGCCGTAAAAAAATCTTTATATCTGGCCTTGCAAAATGCTCAGAAAAAATGGACAATGCCCATCAGGGATTGGCCACTAGCGTTAAACCAATTCGCTATTCTATTTGAAGGTAGAATAAAATTTTAAACAGCTAATTACACAAAGTATCTGACAGCCCCTTCAAGCATTTATAAACAGAAAGACACAGTCAAAACAAATTGGTTCATTCAATTTTTTAACTCAATATACAATGACCCTCACCTTTCCATTCCTTGATCTCTATCTTTGCCCCGTGCTTTTAACAAAGTCGCTTTTTCTAGAGCCTGTTTCCTGTGTTTCAGAAACTCATCACTGCGATGCTTCTTCCTTGAAATCTCTGTCTGGCTATCTCTAGTTTCTTCAAGCATCAATTTTAATGCCTCTGCCTCATGAGGACTTTTCTCAATCATTCTCTCATATGTTTTATCTAATAATTGCTCTTTTTCAGAAACAGAATAACCCGAATGAGAAACAACATAAGCTGAACGGCCAACTAATATATTAGCTTCATTATTTAAACTTCGAACACTCACTTCACGGGCTTTATACAAAACCTCATGCTTGCCCGTTTTTAATTGATTGGTAGCTTTCTGATAATCGTCAAGGTTTCCAAAAACCTTCTCAAATCCTCTTTCCAACTGAGAATGATTAGATTCTAATAAATCAATCTTCGTCAAAGTTTTATGCTTACTAGTAATGCTATTACTGAGACGGCCAATATTACCCTTGGCTTGCTTGCGCTCTTGATATTTTAAAATCTTACTGCCGTGTAGTTCCCCTAATATTTCTGGTTTATTACTTAAAATATTTGCAACACGAACCGCACCATATTTTTCGGTATACCCATCCAATAAATCTGAAGCTTTTATGTCATCCTTGTAACACATAGCTAAAGATTGCTTTAATCCAAGATTCGCAGCATTTAATTCAGAGCCATTTAGTTTT
Source organism: Hyphomicrobiales bacterium (assembly GCA_013214985.1). Lineage (GTDB taxonomy): Bacteria > Pseudomonadota > Alphaproteobacteria > Rhizobiales > OSC116 > OCS116. The sequence continues at coordinate 2,938 of JABSRY010000323.1, read as the reverse complement.
TCAATCTCAAAGTTCTTCACCCTTATTATATCTATATGGCTTCTAACCACTTGTTTTCGATGCGCGATCAAATCTTGGTTTTTATCAAGCGCATTTTTAGTTTTACGATATTCCAAAACTTCAGCGCAAACTTTCCGCCCAATCCCCGATCGCTCAAATAACTTGGTTTCTTTAAGCGCAAGCCTGTCTTTGTTATGCTGCTGCCATTTAATCTTATTTTCAATATATTGCTGTTTAGCCAAACGCTCAGATTGTAATTGCAACTCTCCAAGCTTGAGTGTTTTTTTCACCGCCTCCAACTTTTCTATCTCTGTATTAATAGTAGACAATAAATCATTTTTTTGAGGCTCTAGAGCCAAATCACCATTGAACTTATGTTTATTGCTGAAGAATAATTTAAAGCGCTGTAGCGGCTTCATTTTAAGTTTTTTCTGCTTGGATATTTTTCTTTTTTGACTATTTTCAGTATCTACCAATTCTAAAGCGTAATTAATTTTATCCATCACATCATCATGATTACTAAGATAACCAAAGGCCGTTTCTTTTGAACCTTCTAGCCAGCTATCAAATTCATCAATAGATTCTCTAAGCTCTGATATGCGCAACACTTCATTATCTTGAGAATAATATCGATCTTTAAGCCTTTCAACGGTCTTATGATTGCTTTTCTTAACCTCAGCTAAATAGTTTTTATTTCTAATATCATCAATAGGGTCACGCGTAAATTCAATAGCTTTTTCATAATCTTGTGTTGCAAATGCTTCTTCTCTTTGATCTACCAAAGTCCGGCAATCAACTGTCTTTTCGATATGTGCGTCCTTTAAAGCCTTATTCAAACAATTTTTCCACGATTTACGCATATCAATTAAATATTCTTTTGATTGAATGGCACGATCTTTTTTAGACAAAAATATCCCATCCTTATAAACACGCTCAGTAATCATTATATGGGCATGAGGCTGTTCAACATTATCATTCCTAGAAACAGGGTTGTGAATATTTATATCGGCTATATAACCATGAACTGTAAAATTTTCGCGCGTAAAAATGTTGACCACATTCTCACGTTGTAACTCTGATAATTCCCTAGGTAATCCTAATTGAACTTCCCTAGCTAATCTGGCATCTTTTCTAACCTCAAAATCTTCTACCCTATTCCACAATAATTCACGATCTAAACCGTCTTCTCCATTTGGAAAGATAATGATAGATGCCATAACTCCTGATTTATTACGATAATCAAAACTTTTATCAGCGCGCTCATCATATAATTCTTCTCCTGAGCGATATGCCGCAGAAGCCACGCTACTTTGTCCTCGTCCTCGAGAAATATTTGATAGTGAACATCTGTAGAAAGCTTGCATTTAAAGAGAGTTACCTTAATGAAACACTTATTTAGCAGTTAAACAATTACGGTTATGAGATAACTACAGCGTGCGTTGCGCAGCAATGCGTAAGCGTGTCCTTATCAATTAACACACATTTATACTAGATTCAATCAACAAAACCATATATTCTAGTATTTCACATAAAAACCCTGCCAAACTACTACACTGATGAGCTTATTATGAAAAACGAAGCGTTAGACAAAGTTGATAAAAAAATACAAAAACTAAAAATTGAACAAACCAGATTAAAAACCCTCGCAAATATCCAAGCCAAAAAAGATGGAACAAGACGTATTATAATTTTAGGCGCTTTCTTGTCTACCATGATTTTTGCAAATAAAGATGCGGATCGATTAGTTAAAGATCATTTGAAAAAATTCATTAAAACTAGTAATAAGTCTGAGACAGCAAAAAACAAAGATTTGGTACTGTTCGAGATGTTATAAATAATTGTCTAGTACCCTCAAGGACATTCCTAGAAGGCGTAGCACTACCAAAGTGGCAGGATTTAATTAGATATTAAGAGTAATGGGTAACACTATAACCCTAACAAGTTACAGCTATTTTACACCATGAAAGGGGCGCATGTTACTCATGAAAATATCAGCAAGTAAAGCATCTAAATTAGTAGGAAAAAGTATTCCAACCATCACAAGAGCTATAAAAAGCGGTAAGTTATCGGCAGAGAAGAGAGACGGTGGCGGGTGGCTTATTGATGAATCTGAATTAGCTCGTGTATATGATTTTATAACGATTACCTCTAACGTTACCCAAGAAATTTTAGGAGATGAAAGCTTACAAGAAATCAGTATGTTAAAGGCTAAACTTGAAGCAAAAGACGAAATAATGGTAATGAAAGATGAAATGTTTCAAGATGCAAAATACCGCATCGAGGATTTAGAACGTCAACGTGATAAGTGGCAAGAAGAGGCAACGTCCAACCGTTTAATTCTCGAAGATCACCGAGCCAGGTCTAAAATCAAACCCCGTGGGGGCTTTTTTCGGTTTTTTAGTAAGTCATGATAAAACTTTTCTTTATTGTCCTGTACGACCTTCAAATAAAATACGATTGTTTTAAAGGCCGTACAGGACACATGCTGCATATATGGATATCTTCAGACAGTTAATAATTTGGTTTGTTATTAACTAGCAGGAAAAGAGTAATGTTTACGATATTTTGGATACTGGGGTTTATTGACTAAAAGAACGGTTTGTCCGGTTTGAATTTTATGCAGGAATATCCATAGTTCCAAAAGGTGCTAATAGGTTTTCCATAATTTCGCTTCATGCTTTTTTAAGCTTGGAGCGAAGCTAAAAGCTCTATTGTGTTTTAATATGTGTTTTAATATGTGTTTCCAGATTCTGCCAAGTTTGTAACTTATTGATATTAATTGTAAATAGTGAGGTCAAAAAAAAAATTGGTGTGTGAAATGCCGAATCGCGGTGTGTGAAATGCCGAATCGCGGTGTGTGAAATGCCGAATTTAATTATTGACGTGGTGTGTGAAATGCCGAATAGTAGAATCGTGGTGTGTGAAATGCCGAATAGTA
>JABSRY010000322.1 GCA_013214985.1 Hyphomicrobiales bacterium | reverse complement strand
CCGCCCTAGTGGTAGAGTTTTACTCTGCCCTTGACATGCCCCAAATAATGCCCCCAATTTACTTGGCTTTGGGCAAACAATATAGGACTATATAAAACATAACATAAGCACTGGTAATATATTTATCAAGGGATTTTGGATCATATAGGATATTCTTGCATTAGAAATTGGAGGAGAGGATGGGATTCGAACCCACGAGACGGGAAAACCGCCTACACGCTTTCCAGGCGTGCGCCTTCGACCACTCGGCCACCTCTCCTACGGTATTATGTTCAGCGATGATCTGAACAATAGCAACGTACAATCTACAATAGTACACATGCTTATATAGAATTTGGGTTTGGGCGCAATATGTTTTTGGTGGATACGGTCTTATTGCACAAATAAAAATGGCACGCTCTAACTTTATAGAGCGTGCCATTGTATGTTTTTAATGGTATTTTTATAATGTCGCATTTTCTAAATATGCGATTAGCTCATCATCTACTTTACCCGTTAAAACTAGGTTTTGGCGCCTTTGAAACTCGGTAATTGCTTTGTGGGTTTTTTCGCCCATTACACCATCGACCGCCCCAACATTCCAACCCAACATATTCAACATTTTTTGGGTTGCTCTGATTGACTTTTTATCGGCTATCAAATCTGTCGCGACAACGCCTTTTGTAACATATTTACTTTGGCTGATATCGGTATCTTCGCCGTTTCTGGCTTCATTTTTTAAGTAGGCAAGTTTTGGTACGATATTGGCTTGTTTTGGTAATAATGAAATTTTCCAATTTTTGACGGCGGCTTTTGCGGTTAAAACTTGGGTTGTCGATAGGTCTAATTTAATTATACCTGCGCGTTTTGCGGCTTGTTTATCGCCTTTATTACCTGCTAATACATACCATTTATAGGCTTCCGCTAGGTCTATTTTTGTACCATGGCCTTTTTCGTATAATACTGCCAAGTTAAACTGTGCATCCACTAGGCCTGCATTTGCAGCCATATTAAACCATTTTAATGCCACTTTAAAATCTGGCTTAACGGTTGGGTTGCGCGGTGCAGCATTCATCATTGCCAACCTATAGATTGACATTAGGTTGCCTTGTTCTGCTGCTTGCTGGTAGTAGTTTTTGGCTTTATCAAGATTTTTGGCAACGCCTTTGCCATGTTCTAACATCATGCCTGCACTAAATTGTGCGGGTGCGAAATTGTTGTTTGCGGCTTTTACAAACCAAAGGTAAGATTTATTTAAATCGACATCAACACCATAACCAATGCCGAACCTATTGGCTATTTCGAACTGTTCGGCTACTTGCCCGTTAAGTGCATTTTGGCGCAATAAATTAGAGCCGATTTCCTTTGGTAAAGTTAAAGTTAGGTCAGGAGCTGTGTAGTTTACCCGTGGTAGTTCAACCTCATTGGCATTAACCACTTTTGGTTTTAATCGTTCTGAACGCCCAGTTTGCTTTAGGCTGGTTTCTTTAGTTTTTAGGGCCGTTGGTTTGTTGTTTGCACTACCAAGAAAATTTTCTCTATAGGGTTTTGTGCTAAAATCTGGAATGGAATTAGTAACAAGTGGGTTTGAATTTTTAAGTGCTTCTAGCTGTTTTAGGGTTGGTTGACGCGGATTTTCATTCACATTTGGAAGTGCGTTAAACTCTGAAGGTGTGAAATTATTTTGAGTTTGAAGGCCAGTCTTTGCTTCGTTCAAAATTGTTAATGCATTCTCATTGGATTGTGATATTCTTTCGTTTACGCCTGAACTTGGTGCAATGGGATTTATTGCTACTGGTGCTACTGGTGCTACTGGTGCTATTGGTGCTATTGGTGCCAGTTTTGCCGCAGGCGCAGATGAGCCCGATGAAGAATATAAAATCAGCCCTGTGATGACTATTGCCACAACAATAACTGAAATGATAACGGGGGCTGCCCCTTGGTTTTTAATACGATTTATAACCGAAAAATCTTCTTTAGTATCTTCAAGTTCATTGCCAGGCTGGGTTCTTAAAGCTGCTTGTGCTGGAATATCCACATCGTTAAAGAAATTATCTTCAAACATATCGTCTGGGAGACCATCTGTGTAAGAATCGACGTCTTTGGGTGCTTCAACTACTATTTCTGGTTGCTTTTTACTGGACTTATTTTTAAAAAAACTAATAGAAGGTAATGAGAATTTTTTCTTTTTTGGTTCAACATTTATAATATTTGCAGAGTTAGCTTCTGGCTTACTATCTTCGTCATATGCCAGTTGAGCAGCACGCCTTGCTGCAGCTATAAAATCGACACTGCTGCTTTCATTGGCGACTGGGCGACTGTCTGACTGCTCAGAACCAGGTGGGGCGCTTAGTGCCACTGAAACGCTGTTTTGGGGCTGCTCTGTTGCTTCTTGGATTACCGCTACTTCTAGGGTTTCCGCGATCGGTTGTTGCGCTGTTTTGAGCACCTGCAAAGTTTCTGGTATCTTGGACGCTTGACTGTTGGTCATATCTTGCGTGGGTTGCGCCGTCACTTGGATCTGCGTAGTTTCTCGGATCTTCGATTTGTCTTGGATCTGCGGGGTGTCTTGGATCTGCGGGGCGTCTTGCAACATATCGGCTGGCGCTTTGTCCGCTAGCTTGCTCGGTTCTGTAGTCTGAGTTTCCACGGCTATGCTGGCTTGGCTCACTACTATATCTTGACTCGTTTTGATATCTTGAGGCTTCTTGATATCTTGAGGCTTCTTGATATCTTGAGGCTTCTTGATATCTTGAGGCTTCTTGATATCTTGAGGCTTCTGTACGGTAATGTCCTGAGGCTGTTCCGCGATCTTCTCTGCCCCAGGTTGGATAAAATCCTGTTCTACCCTTTGCTGATCGGGTGGGGAGGTATCGGGCTCCAGTCTGAGCTCCGCTTGCTCATCACGCATGTCTTCTACTTTTGACAATCTATTCATGATGGTTTCAAGAGATGTTTGTACGGTTTTAAAACCTAATAATTGATCTTGTTTCGCTTGCGAATTTTCTTGTGAAAACTCTGAAAATTTATTAGCAATTAATTTGTTAATGTCATCGGACACCGGTTCTGCTGGGTTTTGTGCTTTTGAGAAGCTTTCTATCGCATTTGCGGCGGCCTCTTTTGCAACATCAAAACTATTTTCTTTAATGTCTGAAACGGATGTCATTAGTTTCGCCATATTTTCTTCAATACGGTCGATGCCACCTAAACGCGCTTCGGTGCTGTCTAGACGTTTATTAATTTCTTGAATGCTGTTTCTTAGTTCAACAATTTCTATTGAGGGCTCGCTCGTCTCATTCTCTGCTGCTAAAGCCGCTTCATCTATATCATTTTGACTAGCCAATAGATCGGTTAATTGGTTATTTAATTTGCCGATATGCCCTTCAAGCACTACTATCTGAGGGTCTATTACGGGGGTTTTAATGCTCGTGTCTAAACGCTCTGAAAGGTCAGCTAGGCGATCTTCCATAACATTAAATTCGCTATCATAATTATTCACCTCTAGCTCTTCTTGCGATAACAGGCTGTTTGATATTGAATTTAACTGGCTTTGCATATCTTCTTCAAGATATTTTATGTTGTTGCTATAATCTACTTGTTGATGGTTTAAATTATCTAATTTGATAAATAATTCATCAAAACGGGATAGCATATTTGTTTGTTCGAAATTCTCACGGTTTTCTTGTTCATTCAACCATGTTTGCTGATGTGTTTGAACCGATTCGGCGATATGCACCGTATTTTCATTCAGATCTTCGATCCTGTTGGCTAATGTAGATAGCCTATTTTCCATTTGTTCGAATTCTTTGTGAATGGATTGAACAACTGGCGCATCCGTTGTTCGTGTTCTATTATTCAGATGAGCTATTTGTGCCTGCATGTTACGTAATGCAGAACTGTTATTGCGATCTGCCAATTCTATATGATCGACAATATCGGTTAATGCACTTTCGATAACATTGAA
>JABSRY010000321.1 GCA_013214985.1 Hyphomicrobiales bacterium | reverse complement strand
TGCTGATAATAATGGCCTAGCACTTGATTGTTATCGTTTTAATGATTTAGAAGATTTCTTTTCGCTTACACAGCGCGTAAATATACAGGAGACAGTGTGATGACAGGAACCTACAAAGTTGAAATGATCTTGATTGAGCAGATACGCGTTATTAACTCTCGGGAACGTTCAGAAAAAAGCTTTCAAGAGATGAAAAACAATATTTCACGCGTTGGATTGAAAAAGCCTATAACCGTTCGTCCTTCCGATGATGGCAATGGATACGATCTTGTATGTGGTGAAGGGCGGCTTAAAGCCTTTATTGCACTAGGCGAAAGAACCATTCCTGCCATCGTGCGCTATGATATTTCAAAAGACGACGCCTATGTTATGAGCCTTGTTGAGAATATGGCGCGTCGCCAACATACCGCAATGGATCTCCTCAAAGGCATTAAACTGTTAGAGGAGCAAGGTTACGGTGTCGTGGAGATCTCAAAAAAAATCGGAATCGGCAATCCCTATGTTTCTGAAATTCTAAACCTATTTAGAATGGGCGAAGAGCGCCTTCTTTCTGCCGTTGAAAAGGGGCAGATTCCCCTGAGCGTAGCAAAGAAAATAGCTTTTTCACCCGAAAACGAACAAAAGGCTTTACAAGAAGCTTATGAAAACAATGAGCTTCGCGGTAAAAAACTCATCTTAGTTCAGCGTTTGCTCGAAAAACGTCGCAATCTGGGCAAAGGAATGAGTAAAAGCCGGGACAGTAGAAAAACATCAGATGGTCCTTCAATCTCGGCACGACAGATGATGCAAAAATTTCAAACAGAAATAGACCGAATGAGCTCCCTTGTTGAAAAATCTGAAACAACCAACAACGCACTTCTGGTAATCGTTGAATCTTTTTTCAACTTACTTAAAGACGACAATTTCATTAACCTCATGCGCGCAGAAAACTTCGGAAAAATACCGAAAGATCTTATGCAAATGATAAAAGAAAGAGAAAAAGGCTATGAGTGACGAAGACGAATATGAAAAAGAAAAAGAAAAGGCAAAAAAGAAAGAGAAAGAAAAAGAGAAAGAGAAAAACAATGTTAAACTCGGATTTGAGCAGCAAACAATTCAGCTTAATCTACAAAACATTATCCCTATAAAAATTCTGACAAAAGAGGTGATAAAAAGTCGCAAATTTCAACAAATTATTTCCTCTATAAAGGAAGTTGGAATTATTGAGCCAATTGTCGTTAGCAAAGAACCAACATCAATAGATCGATATATTTTACTTGATGGTCATATGCGTCTGGAAGCCCTTAAACAAATAGGTGAAACGCAAACAATCTGCCTTATTTCAACCGATGATGAGACATTCACCTACAACAAGTACATTAGCCGCCAAGCCCCCATCCAAGAACATAGGATGATCCTAGAGGCCATAAAAAGCGGTGTGCCAGAGGAAAAAATCGCGCAAGCACTTAATGTAGATGTAAAAAACATCATACAAAAACGTAATTTACTAAACGGTATTTGCTCTGAGACTATTGAATTACTCAAAGATAAAATGCTTGCCCATGGCGTTTTCCAGGTTCTCAAAAAAATGAGGGCAACTCGCCAAATCGAAAGTGCTATGCTAATGATCGACACAAATGCCTTCACCGTTCCGTACGCTCGGATTTTGCTAGAAACAACCCCGCCAGAGCAACTCATCAAAATAAATAAACGTAAATCTACTAATGCTCTTAGTCTGGAAAAACGTGCGAGTATGCAAGAAAACTTAGCCCGATTAGAGCGTGAATACAAACTAATCAAGAATGAGCGAGGGCAAAAAATTCTTGTGCTACAATTTGCTAAAAATTATCTTGCCCGCATTTTAGACAATACACAGGTAGTTCGGTTTTTAAGCAAAAACTACCCCGATATGTTGGAGGAGTTTCAAAAGATTTCTGGGATGACATCATTGAACAGGCCGGATAACAATGGAGGAAAATCAAGCTGAGGCAAGGCGACTCGATCAATACAACTAGTTGAATTGATTTTGAGTGCCATTCTAAAGGCAATAAGGAAACCGGGTTCCTTTTACGTGCGAGCCGTAGCAAACGCCGGGACCGTGGGAGAAGCCGTTTGGTCACTATCAAACATGGAGCAAGCACGGTGACAGGAACGGCGGCGAACCCGTAACAAGCCTGTTAGGCTGAGCTATCTCTCAGCCGCCCGATCTATTAATCCAGATACATCGGAATGTAGGCGCATTGGCATAATAGAATGCTTCGGGCTTTTATGTTGGTGCGCTATTTTTGAATAACCTTGATTATATAGACGTCTAAAGGTCTCCGAAATTCTTATTACTAAATTTATTTGATAAGTGATCTAACTCTAATTTTTCTAGTTCTTTTAAACACATGATCATTTTCTAAAAAATGGGCAATCATAAATGGAATAAGCTCTTCGATGCTTTCCTTACTTCCATAGGTTTCTTCATAAATGTGCACGTAATCAACCATTGCCTCATGCGTTTCAGGATTGAGTACAATATTGATTTTGATAGGTGTACGTTTAGGTAATTTCGATAGTTTTAAGGTCATAGTCAGCCCTTTCATTTATATGGTTTTAAAATAATGTCTTTATGGACGATAATTCGAAGTGGATAGCCAGGTCGTATTTTAATGGTCGGCTGAACGTCAATCTGGCGTTCAACTAGCTTCTGCCCTGCTCGATTGATGTTTTTCTCTGCCCCGTCTTGGATGGCTTGGTCAATATTGCTCTCACCATTAAAGGCTAGCTCTGCACCAACACTCAATAATGTTGACAAAGAAATGCCAAGAATTAGATTCCATGTGTGGAAATCGACTTCATCCTCAAGTCCTGCATAGCCAGCCTGATCGGTCGAAGGCAAATTATCAATAACGATGGAAAGGCCATTTGGCAGGATTAATCGTTTCCAAACCACCAAAGCTCTTGATTGACCAAAGCTAACCTTTGAATCGTATTTTCCAAGCAATCGTGTGCCTTGTGGAATGAGTAAATGCTTGCCAGTAACGGTGTCATAAACAGGCGTTGTGACCTGCGCTATCACTGTGCCTGGCAGGTCTGAATTCAAACCAGTAATAAGGCTTGCCGCAATTACAGTTCCTGCCATGACTTGATATGGAGAGATTGGCGTTTGCATTTCAAAAGGATTGTAGATCGATTTGTCAGGGCCATTATTTAGGAATGCTGATTTACCTGCTTGTCCATTCTGATCGGGGTTTGACTGACCCTGACCACCCTGCCCCAAAATTGAAGGTAGGTTCGCGCCAAACACTTGATTGGCCGTTGCTGCAAAATCTGAATTAAAAACACTCAATGGGTTTTGTGGTTGTGGATTTGCATCAGCCGATTTTGATTGTGGTGTGATTTGAAAGAATATCGAAGATTCACGACCCTGTTGTTTGCGCTGTGCCAATCTTATGCGTTGTGCGCGTTTTATATCGTCTAATGGATCGGACAAAAACGGCATGGAATTATTTAAAGCTGGTGGCGGTGTTAAACCTGCCCTTGCCTCTGCGTCCAAAACTGCGCCACCTAATTCGCCCGGCAATGGTGCGCCAAGTTTGGGTGGCTCATAACCTTGATAGTCCTGCGGCAAGCTATTCAGGTTTTCTGGTGTTTCCTTATTCTGAATATTATAAAGCTGTTTGCCCTTTTCTGCGTCAAAGTTTTTAGGCTGCAAGGCATAGAATGTTGCGGCAAATATTAGAACCATGCCTGTACCAGTCATGCCAATTAGGAGCTTGCGATTAAGCCTAGTGACTGGCCTTGGCTGCGCCCGAAGCTCCAAGTCTTCGGGCGTCATTTTATCGGTTTTTTTGGCACTTAAAAAATCGTCCTTCATTTGGCAACCTCGCCATCTGTGCGGCTGATACGAACAACCAATTGAGGATATTGACCAAGACGCAATTCAGCGGCTGCAAACAATTGGTCAACAATATAGAAACGGCCTTTCATGCGATAATT
>JABSRY010000320.1 GCA_013214985.1 Hyphomicrobiales bacterium | reverse complement strand
CAAGTTACAGATAATTTCCGTATAATATCACATCAAGACTTTCGGGTCTTGGAGTGAGGCGTGTATACCAATTTTAAAATATGCAAGCGGTCTATTTTCTCAAAAATCAACTTACGCCACCAAGGTAGAAGCCGGTTTTATTCTTGCAATGGGCTTTATAATGATTGCCACACATGCCGCATTTATGATGATGGGCTAGACCTTTCAAGGTAAATTCAAATTTTTATAGGGATAAAGTTGCTTTATCCCTATTTTTTTATTTGTATTTTATTATGCTTTCAACCACTATTAAAAGCCCATATTTTAAATCAACAAACTAAATTAGTAGGTTTTTATGAAATCAATACAAACAATATTGGCAGCTATTACGATCTTAGTGATGACAAGTAGCGCCCAAGGAAAAGAAATGAAAACTCATGAAGAAGTTGCATCCTATGCAATCGGCCATAATATTGGCAACCAAGTAAAAGTCGAAAAAGATAATTTCAAACTAGACGTTGAGCTTTTAACACAAGGCTTAGTAGACGCAATTAATGGCGTTGATTCCCCACTATCTGGCGAACAAATGACAGCAGCATTTGAGCATATTCAAAAACTAACAGAAGCCAAACAAGCAGAGTTAGGTAAAGAAGCACTAGAAACCAATGCAACATATCTTGCCGAAAATGCAAAAAAAGATGGCGTAACAACATTACCATCTGGCTTACAATATGAAGTTATTACAAAAGGCGAAGGCAAAGTTAAACCCGCTTCGTCCGATCAAGTAAAAACACATTATCATGGCACATTAACCAATGGTACAGTGTTCGATAGCAGTGTCGCCCGTAACGAACCTATTACTTTCCCAGTAACAGGCGTTATCAAAGGTTGGATAGAAGCACTTCAACTTATGGTAGAAGGCGATAAATGGCGTTTAACAGTGCCTTCAGAGCTAGCATATGGCGCACAAGCTCAAGGCCAAATTCCTGCAAATAGCGTATTAATTTTTGAAGTAGAGCTAATCGAAATTATCAAGTAATTTTGTAAATTAGTAAAATAGAATCATAAAGGCAGGTGCATTTATTTCACCTGCCTTTTGTTTGTCTATAAATATCTATTTTGCAAATGTTGCTTAAAATAGCTAGCATTCAGCGTCTCACCTGTTGCTTGAGCTACCAATTCATCCGTAGAAAATAAACTGGCTTTTTGCCAAATATTTTGACTCAACCAATTAAATATCGGCGATAAGTCATTAGAATTAATAGCTTTATTCACATCAACAGTTCTAAGCATAGCGGCTTTAAATTGCGCGGCATACATCGCACCAAGCGTATAACTCGGGAAATAACCAAAAGCACCCCAAGTCCAGTGAATATCTTGCATACAACCATCTTTAAAGTTGTCTTTGGTCGATAATCCTAAATATTCTTGCATTTTAGCATCCCAAATTTCGGGCACATCTTTAAAACCAATCACTCCATTTACCAAGTCACGTTCAATTTCATACCGCAAAATAACATGCGCGGGGTAAGTCGCCTCATCGGCGTCTACTCTAATATATCCCGCTTCAACACGCGTATAAGCTTTAAACAAGTTATCAGCACCAAATGCACCTGCATTTTGTTCTTCAAATAAATTGTTTAACAAAGGCGATATCAAACCCAAAAATTCTTTGCTTCTACCAAGCTGCATTTCAAAAAATAAACTTTGTGATTCGTGAATACCCATCGAACGCGCAGTACCAGACGGCAAACCGGCTAAATGTTTTGGCAGCCCTTGTTCATAACAAGCATGCCCCGTTTCATGCACCACCCCCATCATCGAGCTTATAAATTCATTTTCCTCATAACGTGTGGTAATTCTCACATCCGTCGGCACACCACCGCAAAACGGGTGAACAGACACATCAAGCCGACCATGGTTAAAATCAAAACCAAGCAACTTCATAGTATCCAAACCGAGCAGTTTTTGTTTTTCAATCAAAAAATCATTGCCAAAACCCATAACAGTTTCCGACTTTTGCTTTTCAATAATCTCCGTTACCATATTGGGCAACCATGTTTTAACATCTGCAAATATGGCGTTTAAGTTTTCAGTCGTTACGCCGGGTTCATATAGGTTAAGCATTGCATCATAACGGCTTGTACCCGCGCGCTCAGCACGAATTTGCGCTTCTTCTTGCGATAGCTTCACAATCTCTTCAAAATTAACCGCAAATCCCGCCCAATCATTTTTACCACGTTGCGTGCGCCATGCATGCTCACATTTAGAACTGGCTAAAGATTTAGCCTCAACTAAATCAGATGGGATAATCTTATCATTTTCCCAACTACGCTTCATTTCGCTTAATGTCGCGCGTTGCTCTTTGGTTAAATCTTCTAAATCAGCCGCTTCGTACCATTCAGCCAATTCTGGTTTGTTCTGCAAATCATGTACATGCAAAGCAAGCTCGGCCAACGCAGCCCCCCTTGCATCATTACCACCAGATGGCATCATCGCCGCTTGGTCCCATCCACAAATAGATGCCAAGTGGTTAAACCGCGATATCTTTATAAAATGCTTACTAAGCTCATTAAATTTACTCATTTTCACCAATCTTTTATATCTGACTTAAATTTAGAACGACGATAAAAAACAATCACCAATCTTGCAACCAATATTCTATCTATTTTATTAAAAATCAAATAATAGCCAATATTAGGAATGTTTGCTATTACAAACAGACAAACAAACTAAGTATCATTTTAAACATCGTATAAAACCACTCTATTATTCCCTCTTCGCGGAATAACAACCAATAAGAGGAACAAATATATTTCTTATTCAATAGATCCGTTAGTTATATTAATTTTATTACCAATTTTATATTTAATTTACGCAAAATTTAAAAAGCCATATCCCATATTTTCATGGAGTCAAAAACTTATTGTTGAAATTAATACCCCAAACGGGGTTTACAGCGGCACTTCTGTTATTGATGTTAAAATATCAACGGGCCCTGCTCGAGGTGATTGGGCGCGGTCAGATAAAGTAATAAGTCCGCGTGCTTCAAGTTCCTCACACATATGGTTTGGAGAAGCCGTTTCAATAAAATTACCTCAAGACCAAAATCTAGTTATTTTATTTGGCGATCCAGTTGATATGATAAGGTTTAGTTTAAAAAGTGAGATAGCCCAACAAGCAACATCAAAGATTAAATCGTTAAAGTCCTTCTATTTAAACTTACAAAAAACGCGAGCGAGCGGTGCATTGCATAGAGATTTTTATCCAACATTTGTCACATTTGATGATGTTTTAAACCCCAAATCAGTAAAACAAGTAGATCCTGATAATTTATTTCTAACATTTGGTACTGGCTACAATGTCAAATCCATTACCATTGAAATAGTAGACGAGAACATGTCTGTAGGAAAACTGGAGTCGCTTCTACCCTGGATTAATAACAAACCAAATGCACAATTGGACGATAATAGTGCATTAAACAGTGCTGCCGAATTTAAATACGCAAATTCACTCAATGTCGCCGAATTTATTCGTAAACAAGTATAATTCTAATATTTATTTTTTATAACCAGTATGTTATCTGTTGATGGATTTGTCAGTAAAGACAGCAAAATCATACGCGGCCAATGTTTCATTAAAATCTACAAACTTACCTAAGGACAAAAAAATATGAGTGAAATCAAGCTCATTTCGTTCGATTTCGATATGACATTGACCAAGCATAAAACCGCAATGTTGCATTTTTCGTATCAACGTAAAATTGTCGATCAAATAAAACATCTTGATAACGAATTCATGGCTGGCAGGATAAATACTGGTCAATTCGCCGATGCCAGTGCCGCATTTTTCAAAAACCTTTCTCACGAAGATATTTCAAACATGATGGGTGATCTGGTGTTGATCGACGATTGTTTAGAAGTAATAGAGCATATTAAAAGCCTAGGCATCCACGTGATCATTTGCTCGGTAGGTTATCGCGCGTTAATCAGAC
>JABSRY010000032.1 GCA_013214985.1 Hyphomicrobiales bacterium | reverse complement strand
CATTTCTAAGAAGCCAACACGTAATGTTGTCATCATAGGGGCATGATTAATGAATACGCCAAAGTCGCCTTCGCTACCAGGAACCACTACTGACTCAACTTCTTGAGATAATAATAGTTTTTCTGGTGATACTAATTCAAAATTTAGTTTTTCAGCCATTTTTTGATCTCCAAAATCAGGTTAAAAATAGCGAGCGTATACGCCCGCTAAATTTTAAATTAAGCAACGTCAGCAGCCATTTTTTCAGCTTTTGCAATTGCATCATCAATGGTACCAACCATGTAGAATGCAGCTTCTGGAAGGTGATCATAATCGCCATTCACTAAGCCAGCAAAGCCATTTACAGTATCTTCAACTTGTACGAATACACCAGACACGCCAGTAAATACTTCAGCCACATGGAAAGGTTGGCTTAAGAAACGTTCAATCTTACGGGCACGAGACACAGTAAGTTTGTCTTCTTCTGAAAGCTCATCCATACCCAAAATTGCAATAATATCTTGCAAACTTTTGTATTTTTGAAGTGTTTGTTGAACATTACGAGCAGTATTATAATGCAAATCACCAACTACGCGCGGATCTAGAATACGAGATGTACTATCTAGAGGATCCACAGCAGGATAAATACCTTTTTCAGCGATAGCACGGTTAAGCACGGTTGTCGCATCCAAATGGGCAAATGATGACGCAGGCGCAGGATCGGTAAGATCATCCGCAGGTACGTAAACAGCTTGCACTGAGGTAATTGAACCTTTTTGAGTGGTTGTAATACGTTCTTGCAACGCGCCCATTTCGGTCGCTAGTGTAGGCTGGTAACCCACAGCTGAAGGAATACGACCCAATAGAGCTGACATTTCTGAACCCGCTTGTGTGAAGCGGAAAATATTATCAATAAAGAATAGAACATCTTGGCCTTCATCACGGAAGTTTTCGGCAACCGTTAGACCTGATAGAGCAACACGCGCACGCGCACCTGGAGGCTCGTTCATTTGGCCGTAAATTAGTGCACATTTAGAGCCTTCACCGCCGCCTTCTTTATTCACACCAGACTCAATCATTTCCCAGTATAGATCGTTACCCTCACGAGTACGCTCACCAACACCAGCAAATACTGAATAGCCACCATGGCCAAGTGCAATATTGTTAATTAGTTCTTGAATAGTAACAGTTTTACCAACACCAGCACCACCAAATAGACCAACTTTACCGCCTTTAGCATAAGGGGCCAATAAATCAACCACTTTAATGCCCGTTACCAAAATCTCCGCTTCAGTTGATTGCTCAACAAATGAAGGAGCATCTTGATGAATACCGCGTCTTTCAGTAAACTCAATTGGGCCTTTTTCATCAATCGGATCACCGATCACATTCATGATACGGCCTAATGTGCCCTTACCAATCGGTACAGAAATCGATTCGCCAGTTGCCGTAACGGCTTGACCACGAATCAGGCCTTCTGTTGCGTCCATCGCAATGGTACGCACTGTGTTTTCGCCCAAATGTTGCGCAACTTCTAACACTAGGCGATTGCCGTTATTGTCAGTTTCTATCGCACTAAGAATAGCTGGTAAATCACCTTCAAATTGCACGTCGACAACGGCGCCAATAATTTGGGTTACAATACCTTTAGCATCTTTGTTGGCCATAATTTTTTCTCCAACCTAAGTTATAGCGCTTCAGCGCCTGATATAATTTCAATAAGTTCTTTTGTAATCTGTGCTTGACGTTGACGGTTATAACTTAACGTTAAACGGTCAATCATGTCGCCAGCATTACGGGTAGCACTATCCATAGCAGTCATTTTAGAGCCCATCTCACCAGCACCATTTTCTAGCAATGCAGTAAAAATCTGCACTTTTAGATTGGTTGGTAATAGAGTTTCTAAGATGCTTTCTTGTGATGGCTCATATTCATATGAGGCACTTGCGGTGCTTTCATCTGAAGGTGTTTCATCAAATTCTGCAGGAATAAGGCTCAAACGAGTAGGTGTTTGTGTAAGCACATTTTCAAATCTTGAATAGAAGAGCGAGCAAACGTCAAATTCATTTGCAGCAAACATATCTAAAACACGGTTACCAACTTGGTCAGCAATGTCGTAGGTAAGTTTTTCTACCAAAACCTTATCAAGATAGTTATTTTCAAACTGTCTTTTCAAAGCTTCAAAACCTTTTTTACCAACGTAGAAGATTTTAACGTCTTTACCTTGGCCTAAAAGTTCAAGTGCATGCGCCCGTGCCATCTTTGCGATATTGCTGTTAAATGCACCACAGAGCCCACGCTCTGCAGTCGTAACAATAAGAAGATGGCGTTGGTCTGACCCATTACCTGATAGAAGCTGAGGTGCGCCTGCAACATCTTTATAAGCCGCAGCAAGACTAGAAAGTACCGCGCCCATACGTTCTGCGTATGGACGAGCAGCTTCAGCAGCTTCACGCGCACGGCGCAACTTAGCTGAAGCAACCATTTGCATGGCTCTCGTAATCTTTTGCGTAGATGTAACACTCGCAATTCGATTTTTTAAATCCTTAAGACTGGCCATGCCCGTCCCCTCAATTCATTATGCAAATGAAGCAGCGAATGCTTCAACAGCAGATTTAACTTCAGCAGTTAGCTCTTTAGACAATGCTTTTTCTTTAGCAATAGCTTCTAGAATTGATGCATGTTTGTCACGGAAGAAACGCAATAGCTCTTCTTCGAAACGACCCACGTCATTTAATTCTAGTTTGTCTAAGAAACCGTTCACACCAGAATAAATAGATACAACTTGCTCTGACACTGATAGTGGAGAGAATTGAGGTTGTTTCAATAATTCTGTTAAGCGCGCACCACGACGTAGCAATTGCTGCGTTGAGGCATCAAGGTCAGAACCGAACTGAGCAAAAGCAGCCATATCACGATATTGAGCAAGTTCGCCTTTAATAGGACCAGAAACTTGTTTCATCGCTTTAACTTGTGCAGCACTACCCACACGAGATACGGATAGACCAACATTTAGAGCTGGGCGAATACCTTGGAAGAACAAATCTGTTTCCAAGAAAATTTGACCGTCTGTAATTGAAATTACGTTAGTTGGAATATAGGCTGCCACGTCATTAGCTTGTGTTTCAATGATTGGCAAAGCAGTCATTGAACCTAGACCATGATCTTCGTTCAATTTAGCAGAACGTTCAAGCAAACGGGAATGAAGATAGAACACATCACCTGGATAAGCTTCACGTCCAGGAGGCCGACGAAGTAGCAATGACATTTGACGATAAGCAACAGCTTGCTTAGATAAATCGTCAAAAGTAATAAGTGCGTGCATACCGTTATCACGGAAATACTCGCCCATTGTAGAACCAGAGAAAGGTGCTAGATATTGCAAAGGTGCACTATCTGATGCCGTTGCAGCAACTACGATTGAATATTCCATCGCGCCGCGTTCTTCTAGAATTTTAACAAATTGGGCTACGGTTGAACGTTTTTGGCCAATCGCAACATAGATGCAATAAACTTTTTCGTTCTCATCGCCGCTAGCATGACCTTCTTTTTGGTTAAGCATTGCATCAAGTGCAATAGCCGTTTTACCAGTTTGACGGTCACCAATAATAAGTTCACGTTGACCACGGCCAATTGGAATTAGAGCATCAATTGCTTTAATACCAGTTTGCATGGGTTCATGCACTGATTTACGGGGTAAAATACCAGGGGCTTTAACATCCACACGGCTCATAGTCACATCTTTAAGAGGACCTTTACCATCAATAGGGTTACCTAGTGCATCAACAACACGACCAAGAAGGCCTTTACCTGTTGGTACTTCCACAATTGCACCGGTACGTTTAACGGTGTCACCCTCTTTAATGTCTCTATCGCTACCAAAAATAACAATACCAACATTATCAGATTCAAGGTTTAGCGCCATGCCACGAATACCACCAGGGAATTCGACCATTTCACCAGCCTGAACGTTATCAAGCCCATAAACACGAGCGATACCATCACCCACGCTTAATACTTGTCCGACCTCAGAAACTTCTGCTTCAGCACCGAAGTTTTGAATCTGTTCTTTGAGGATTGCGGAGATTTCCGCTGCTTTAATTTCCATCAGCCAACCTCTTTCATCGCAAGTTTAAGATTATTAAGTTTAGTGCGTAATGAATTGTCTACCAATTTACTACCCACCTTGACACGAAGACCGCCCAGAATTGACGGATCAACCGACAGCTCTAATTGAACTTCTTTTCCTACAGCGTCTTTCAACGCTTTTTTCAGTGCATCAGTTTGTGCTTTAGTAAGCTTTGCTGCACTTAAAACCTCGGCTGTTATTTCACCTTTTTCAAGAGAAACTAAGCCGCGATATGCTTTAATCATTGCATTTATCGCAAATAAACGACGATTTTTTGCAACAAGACTAATAAAATTAGCTGTAAGGCCTTTAAGGCCAGAAGCAGCGACAATTGCATTAATTGCTTTGCTTTGTTGATCTGCTGTAAATACAGGCGATTCAACCAAGCGTGTAAGCTCTGCATTATCTTTAATCAGTTGGCTAAAATTATTTAGCTCTGTACCAACCTCATCTAATTGTTTAGCATCTTTTGCCAAATCAAAAAGAGCAGTCGCATAGCGACCTGGCATACCAGAAATAATCGATTGTGTATTTGACACTTGTTCGCCTTTTTCTTTGAGTTAGTTGTTAACTTCGGTATTTTTATTATGTTTAGCAAATAATTTAAAGTCAGCAATATGTCTGATATCAAATTTATCTACGTATAAGTCGCGCTTGATCTAACATACATAAACGATGCTTGCAATATGCGTTAGGCAAGAATCCTCAAAAAATCGCCAATTGTGACGGTTTTAAGGCATTGTTAGTCAGCTTTTAGACAGTTAACTGTGATTATCAACAAAGATGGGGAGAAAACACAATTTTTATTTAACATTTAGAAACTAGATATAAAGCCTAATATTAGGCACATAAAACTAGCTCCTCCATAAAAGAATCGCTTCATAGAGCATTCTTAATGCTAACAAAGTTAGAATCACGTTCATCCCGATTTTGAACCATTTTTCAGGTAATTTGTTTAAAATGAAGCAGCCTAAATTTGAGCCTATAAACCCACCCGCAACCATGATACTAAGAAATATTGCCCACTGAAAAAATTGAAAGCCCAAAATGCCAAATATAATGAGCTTTAGGCCATGTTGCACAACCATAAGCATGCCATGTGTTGCTGAAATTTGTTCGGGGGACAATTTTGAACGGGGCAGGAAGCTCATTAACAATGGGCCTGTCGCCCCTATAAACATAGTAAGAAAGGTGACAATTGCGCCGCCAATTGCAAAAATATATTTATTGGGTTGTATTTTTTTGGGTTTTGGCCCCCATACAACATATAGAATGAACAGCCCCAAAATGGTCAGCAAAAACTGTTCGGGCAATATCACTACAAATTGCCCGCCAATAAAAGCGCCGACTATTGCGCCTATTAGAAAATATAGGATTATTTTCCAATCTATAAAATGGCGCAATAAAATGGCCCGCGAGCTATTGCTGCCCATCTGAATGACACCATGAATTGGAATGACCACCGCAATGGGGAGAAAATGCACCAATAGAGCTAACATGACCACCCCACCGCCAAGGCCAAAAGCCGCGGTGAAGGCCGATGTAAACATCGATGAAATAATAAGAAAAACTGCCGAAAAACCAGATAAGGCTTCAGGCCAAAGCCCCATATCTACTAATTCACCAATCATAACACCCCATACCTATCTGTTAGCTTAGATATACAATGAATGTTTGAATATAAAAGCCAATATTATTTATGCAGCTATGATTTATATTGATCAATACTTATAAACCACATTTTTAAAAATTATATTTTGCTCTGATTTCTGCCTCGGTCATGTTGTTTGAGGCGTTCGCTATATTTATATAAGCGGGTTTTTTATCGATAAAATATTGAGTTTTAAGCACAAACTCACTTTGGTCGTCAAACAAGCCAGCCGCTAAACTATAGCCTTCAGCCTCTTTAAGTTTATAATATAAATTGCTGCCATATATATTGCAAAAAGCGCGCTTAGCCCAGTTTGAGCTATCAAATTCTGTAATATATTCTTCACCTTTAAAGGCTAACGCCCCCTTATGATGAATATTTGCAAAGTGAGAACCCGATATTTTTTGGCAATCGCTGCAATGGCACAGCGTAACATTGTAATTGGCCAATTCCACCTCAAATGAAACTTTGCCGCATTTACAACTACCAGAATGTTTTTTAGTCATTATTTTCCCCTTAGAATTTGAAACTATCATAGCTCAAGTTAGACATGTAATTAATAGAAACGAATTATATATCAACCCCATTTATCGAAACATTCTTGCCTTGTCATGTTTTCGGTATTGGCGTTAAGCACGATATAGTCTGGCTTTATATCGGTAAACATTTGAGTTTTCAGTGTGAAATTCGATTTATCATCAAATAATGCGGCTGAGATATGATATTCGGGCGTCTCTTTAAGTTTGTAAAATAGGTTCGAGCCGCATTGTTTGCAAAATGAGCGTGTTGCCCATGCGCTGCTATTGTAGGTGTTTATATAGTCATTGCCGTTAAACTCTATTTCGCCCTTATAGGTAACTGAAGCGTAAAATGCGCTCGATATTTTTTGACAGGATGCGCAGTGGCATATGCCAACATTAGGTGCATCTAGTCTAATTTCAAAGCTCACGGCACCGCAATCACAACTGGCTTTATTGATTTTCGACATATTATATTCCCCTAGTTAAGTTATGTAAGTTTATTACACCATATGTACTGACACTATTTGTCAGTACATTACCCCCTCAAATAATATTCCACAACATAGTCGGAGTTTCATATTGCCCCTCTCCGCCTGAACACTAATACCAAACACCCCTGTGATATATCGAGCTAGATCTAACCAAAACAAATCAGAATGCTAATGAGATGAGCCAATTCATTGGCGAACTTGGCGACTGAGCCCGCCCGTTAGGGTGTAGCAAGCTTGCGGATGCAAGCGCCCGCAGGGGCAAACAGTGAAAAGGGCGCAAGCCCGCATGAACGTATAAATGAGACTTCCAGAGCCTTTGCAGGAATCCTACTTTTGTCACACAAACACTTCACCCTCCTGACCTTAAAAAAAGCTATACGGGTCGGTATCGGTTTGAACTTTTAGGTCGCCCTTGGGTTTTAAACTTAACATACCGCTTTTTAGCCAATCTTGCATTTTGAAGCCTTTTGGAGCTCTTGCTAGCACGCGGACACGGTGGCGACCGCGCACAAAGCCCATGGGTGCGGGGGCTGGGCCTAATATAACCATGCCCGTAACTTTGGGCGATTGGTCTATCATCGCCCTTGCAAATTCAAATGCCTTTTTTTGCTCCTTTGACGAAACCACGATGGATGCCAACCGACCAAAGGGTGGCAACGCAGCAAGCTCGCGGCCATAGGCTTCGGCTTTATAGAAGGCTTCTCTATCTTGCGCGATCATTGCGCGCATAACAGGGCTATCGGGTGTATAGGTTTGCAATAAAACATTGCCTTGTTTTTGCTCACGCCCTGCCCTGCCCGCTACTTGGTTGAGCAATTGATAGGTGCGCTCTGCTGCACGTGGATCGCCATTTTCTAAGCCTAAATCGGCATCGACCACCCCAACCAATGTGAGATGCGGAAAATGATGGCCTTTTGCGATCATTTGTGTTCCGATAATAATATCGCATTCACCATTGGTAATAATTGCCAAGCGTCTTTGTAATTCATCAACGCTCATATGCATATCGGACGATAATAATTCTATACGCGCTTCGGGGAATAATTCTTGTGCTTCTTCGAATATTCGCTCAACCCCTGGGCCGCAAGCGACTAATTTATCTTCTACCTCGCATTCAGGGCAAGCCGTTGGTTTTTTTGTAGAAATGCCGCAATGATGGCACATTAAACGGCCATTATGGCGATGTTCGACCAACCAAGCATCGCATTGTGGGCATGCAATACGGTGACCGCATGCACGGCATAAAGTGAGTGGGGCATAGCCGCGTCTATTTAAAAACAGCAGGCTTTGCTCGTTTTTAGCTAATTTTGCTCGCATGGCGGTGATTAATGGTTCGGATAAAAACCGCTGATTGCCATTTTCGTTTTGGGGGGCATTTGCGCGTAAATCTATGGCTTTTACATGTGGCATTTTTGCGCCGCCATGGCGTTTTTCTAGCACTAGATGCGTATATTTGCCCGATGTGGCATTAAGATAGGTTTCTAACGAGGGTGTCGCTGACGCTAAAACAAGCGGAAATTTGCCAATATTTGCCCTAACCACCGCCATATCGCGTGCGTGGTATAGCACACCGCTATCTTGTTTATAAGCGCCGTCATGCTCTTCATCTACTACGATCAGCCCTAAATTAACGAACGGCAAAAACAAAGCTGACCGTGCGCCGATTACTATTTTGGCCTCGCCAGAGGCTATCGCCCGCCAAACGCGCTCGCGTGCGCCTTTACTTAGCCCACTGTGCCAAGGGGCGGGTTTTACGCCAAACCTGTTTTCGAACCGTTGCAAAAAATCGACCGTTAGGGCAATTTCGGGCAATAAGACGACGGCTTGCTTGCCCTGCTTAATGGTGGCGGCTAAGGCTGCAAAATATACTTCGGTTTTACCCGAACCTGTTACCCCATCTAGCAAAAAAGTTTCGAATTTATTGGCATCAATTGCGTTACAGATAGACTTTGCTGCTATTTGTTGATCTTGTGCCAATTCTGCCAAATTATGGTTGGTTTTTGGAGCTTCGAATTTTGCAAATTTTGGCATTTGGCTATGGGATAATACACCCATTTTTAGCAAACCATCGACCACGCCTGTGCCAACGCCTGCACGTTTTGCAAGTTCTGATTTTTTATAAATTTCGCCTTTTTGAATGGCATTTAAAACCTGCTCACGTGCTTTTGTTGAACGCTCAAGCTGCCCACTGCCTAAACAAACCGCAGCTATATTTTGCACCTGCCCTATTGCCTCGGGCACGTTAAGTACCAAACGCAGTCCCATACCTTTTGGGCTTATATAATAATCGCATACCCAATTGATAAATTTAATGAGTTGCATGGACAAGGGTTGCATTTCTACGGCAGAAATTACTAATTTTAACTTGGTTTTTGAAACTATTTTTTGATTTGGTTTTGATGGCCAAACGACACCGATCATTTTGCGACTACCAAGTGGGACTTCGACAAAATCGCCAATATTTACGTGCAAATGTTCGGGCAATTCGTATGAATATGCGTCGGCAATAGCTAGTGGCAAAAGTACATTTATTATTGTCATTTACAACCGCTCCAAACTTACACCTGCAAAAGTAATATTTTTATGCAGAATCATTAGCAAAGTTGAATTTTAAACTATTGTTTTAAAATTGTCTTTGATAAATTTAAAATATTTTGAATGCTATTATTCTTACTTGACTCGAATTAATGTTCTCTATACGTTCTAATTCAAAATAGTGTAAACGGGTATAATATGATCAAAGGTAGTTGCCTTTGTGGGAAAGTTAAATTTCAAATTTCGGGTGAGCCATACTCGTTGAGTTATTGTCACTGTTCTAGGTGTCGTAAGGCTGCGGGCGTATTTTCGGCAGTTCTAATCGGCAAAGCTGATGATCTTTTGATTACAGAGGGCCAAGCTGAAATAGCAAAATTTTCACCTGGTGCGGAATGGAAACTTGAGCGTTGTTTCTGCAAAACATGTGGTACGTCACTTGGTGATATGGCGACTGGCGATATATATGTTATTGCTGCATCGGCTTTGGATGATGACCTTACCATACGCCCAACAGTGCATATTCATACGGAATCCAAACCAAATTGGTATGAAATTGTGGACGATTTAAAGAAATTTGAAGGCGATTATGTAGCGGATAAATAGGACAAATTGTGATTGGAAATTTCTTGTGCGCTATTTGGAGATTGAACCATTTGACGTGCTTTATTATTAACAAATTTGTGCTAAAATTTTAATATGATTGAAAACACCCTTCGGATAGAAAAACTTAAACAATTGCTTAGTGATCAAGACATGGCGCTAGCAGAATGCCATATTGCGGTGAATAGGCAAATACGCAAATGGCTAATTTGGTTGATTTCGGAAAAGCATAGCAGTAACAAAACCATTGATGCCTATCTTGCTGATTTGCAAGTGTTTTTTAGTTTTCTAACCGACCATTTGGGTGACTATGCCAATATTGAAGTGCTTGAAAAACTGAGTTTACAAGATTTTCGAAGCTTTTTAGCCATGAGAAAATCAACTGGCTTAAGCGCCCGATCTATGGCACGCAATTTATCTGCATTGCGGTCTTTTTTTAGATATTTGGAGAAAAATGGCATTTTAAGCAATTCTGATATTAAAAATATTAGATCGCCTAAAATTGGCCATTCTATACCCAAGCCTTTAAGCCCTGATATGAGTAAAAAGCTTATTGATCAAGTTAAAAATGTACCCCGCGGCAAACCATCAGAAGATGATGACTGGGTTGATGCCCGAGACATGGCAATATTGATTTTATTATATGGTTGCGGCTTGCGTATATCCGAAGCGCTTAATTTAAATGGTAAGGATTTATATGCCATTAAATCTGGCGTTATGTCGATTATTGGCAAGGGCAATAAAAGCCGCCTTGTACCCATTTTGCCTGTTGCTGTCGATTCTATAAAATATTATCAGAGCATTTGCCCGTATGTGAGTGATGCAACCGACCCATTATTTTATGGGGTGCGTGGCAAGCGCGTTGGGGCGAGAGCCATTCAGAAAAAAACTGAAAAATTGCGTTATTTGCTTGGCCTGCCTGAAAGCGTAACGCCGCATGCTTTAAGGCATAGCTTTGCGACACATTTACTAACCGCTGGTGGCGATTTACGAACTATTCAGGAATTATTAGGCCATGCAAGCCTATCATCCACCCAAATATATACTGAGGTTAATGCAGAATATCTTAAAAATATTCATGAAAAAGCCCACCCGAGAAATAGATAAATCAATTTATTTGATGCAAAGGTCAGCATTATTGACATGACGTCGTAAAAATTTACCTGTATACAAAAGCATGGCTGAAAAAACTGAACCTAAAGCAACTACAAAATTAGACTCTCTGGGCATTTTTTATGCCCTACTTGGCGCCGCATTATTTTCATTAAAACCCGTTATGGTTAAACTCATGTTTGCCGAAAACCTTAGTGTGGAAGCCATCATGACATGGCGGATGATATTTTCTTTACCGTTTTATTTGATCATTGGTTATTTGGTTTATCAGCAACGTAAAACTGAGGTAAAATTTACACCAAAAATTATTATTCAATCAAGCGCGATTGGCATTATTGCCTATTATGGCGCGACATTCTTTGACCTTTTAGGCATTCAGTATATTACTGCCCAACTAGAGCGGATTATATTATTTACCTATCCGACATTTGTAGCAATATTTGGTTATCTATTTTTTAGAGAAAAAATATCTTTAAAACAATTTTTGGCTATGTTGCTCGCTTATTTGGGTATTGCCATTATGTTTGGTAATGAGCTTACCCTTATTGGTGAAAACACCATAGAGGGCGGCCTATGGGTATTATTGGCCGCATTGGCTTATGCTACCTATATGTTATTTCAAAAATTTCCTATCCAAATAATTGGCAGTCGGTTATTTACTTCTATCGCCATGACAGCGGCGTCAATTGCCATATTCATCCATGTTGCATTTTCATCGGGTTTAGAGTTTACCGAAATTTCATATTATGGCTTATTCTTAAGCTTTATAACCGCTGTGGTTTGCACCGTGGCGCCATCATACCTATTGGCCGAAGCGGTTAGTCGGATAGGCAGTGGACCAACCTCGATATCGATTGGTATTGGCCCAATATTTACCAGTATATTTGCCGTATTTGCATTAGGTGAAAACTTTACCATCTACCATTTAGGCGGAACGATATTGGTAATAATTGGCATTTATTTACTAAGCCAAGTTAAGCAATGATATTAATCGTTAAATTTTGATGACTGTTTTGGTGATAAATCTGCATAAGTTTGCTTTGATTTAAAGGCAAACATTTCGTCACTTATTAATGTCTGCAACATGTCTTGACCATGAATACCATCATTCAAGCAGGGTAT
>JABSRY010000319.1 GCA_013214985.1 Hyphomicrobiales bacterium | reverse complement strand
GAATATTCACAGCTACACGAAGACAAGCAGCTCTCAATGTTCTGATACCCCGCTGCTTGCGGCGGGGTTCTTCATTGCAGGTTAGGCAATGAAGGGAGGATGCGTAATATAGATATCCCATAATTCTGGATTATTACGGCGTTGCCCAAGGGTTGCCCAATCTACAACATCTAATTGAACTTTAAAGCCAGCAGCTTCTAAGTTTACTTTTGCAACCTCTGCAAGTTTGAAATGGAACTCATATTGATGAGAAGTTAGGATACGCAAAGGTGTGCCATCATAACTTGCTGCTGCTAAATGTTTAGCTGCTTTTTCGGCATCATGGACATTATATGCGGATGCACCTGCATCTGTACGCCAGAACCAACCTTCTGGATATAGAGGACCATCGGTAACGAAAAATGCATCATCACCAAATGCAGCATATAGCATGTCATCTTCATTTAACGCTGCTTGAACCGCTAACCTTACATGTAGGTTGGTGTTTAAACCTGCTTTATGATTGAAGGCGAATATTGGCCAACCGAATGGGCGCAATACCATTGGTTCTGCTTTATCACTGGCTTCTAGGCGTTTAATGGTTTCGACAGGTAATCCATCTGCAAAATCATACTGGCCTGACAATATGCCTTCTACCCGTGTGCTTGAATCTGGCACAGGAATGAAGCGAATTTCGGTCATTGTTTGTTTACGTGCACCAGAGCCACCATCGGACGGTTCTGTACGTGAAACATAATTGTCAAACTTTACCAATTGAATATATTGATCTGGCTTATGTGACGCGAGTTTATAAGGACCTGTGCCAACAACAGCGTTGATAGTTTCGCCGATATTTTCTTGTGGGTAGACGACTGCTGCTGAATTTGAAAATGCAAGCAGGGACAATAATGGCGAATAGGCACTATTCATATTAATGGTAACTGTGAAGTCATCACTTGCTGTAAAGCCATCTATTTTATCGGCAACGCCTTTGCCGCGAGAATCGGTTGTAACCCAGCGTTTTAGGGACTCTACGACATCATGTGCATCCATTGTGGAGCCATCATGAAAGGTGATGCCTTGGCGAATTTTAATGGTGTAAGTTTTACCATCATCGCTGATTTTTGGCATGGTTTCAGCCAATAAAGGCACGACTTCGAATTTACTATTGAAAGTAAATAATGTTTCGTAGAAATGTTGAGTGACTATGGACACAACATCTTTGGATGACATCATTGGATCTAGTGTATCTGGCTCGCCGACAATGGCGACGTTTACAACAGTTTGGGCAGCAAATGCTGTACCAGACATCATAGTAACGAAAGCCGCGGCAGCAACTAAACTTTTTATGATTTTCATTTTATTTCTCCCTTTTTGCATGATAACCATCGGTTGATGGTCTTTTAAATGAGTAAGTTTTCATTGATTAGTGATATTATTTTATCTGTTTAATGGCGGTCGACTATTGGCCAAATATCCTTCGGGGCTTTTTTGTAAGCGGTGGTTTTTGGATTATTTGGGTAGGGCTTTCCTGCATCACAATAGATGATGTGGTTAGAGATTTTTTGAAACGCGGCATAAAAATGATTGGTTGATTTGATTACCAATATATCTTGCTCAAGTGGGTTTATGCCCATTTCTTCGAATAGGTTAGGCTCGAACGCTTGGGCGCGGGTGCTGTTTATGATTACTTTTATGCCTTTAAACTCTATAAGGGCTGAGGCGCCCATTGGCACTTGAGATACACCAAAATTTTGTTGCGCGATGGCGTTTAGTTTTAAAATTTTAATTATTTTGTCGATTGGCTGACCCGTATAGGGTGCTGATTTTGCGCCAAACCTTAGCGGGATGACTGCGCCTATACCTGCTTTAAAACAATGTTTAACGGCGATAGGATCCCATATCGTACCGATGCAAATTTTTAATTTATTTTCAATTTTGTTTTTGTCTAGCAGTTCTTGTAAAATAATGGTGCCGTCGCCTGCTACGCCTCCGCCTGGATTATCCCATACATCAGAAATAACGACAGGGGTTTGCTGGTTTAATGCCAAATCAATAGCTTTTTTAACGGCTAGTTTTTGATCTGTAATATCGGGCATTGCTAAACCTCTGATGGCAATTATTTTTTTGCCAAAATCTTTGGCTAATTGTTCAGCATTTTGCATGTTGCCATCATAAATGGAGATCACTTTTGTGCCCATCCAAGGTGAATCCCCTGCCATGAAACCGTGTATGAGCGATAGGGCTAAAACTTCTGGTTTAGTTTCTGCCTCGATCATATCGTCTACAAATTGGCGCATTGGTTGGCGGGATGACGGGAATACGTCGATCATTTTGCAATCGAACATGGCCATTTGGGGGTCAATTTCACCTTTAATTGTGCGTATTACCAAATCGACAATTTGTGCGCCAGTTTTTTCGAAATCTGTATGGGGGAATTCTTTGAAAGCACATAATAAATCGGCATATTTGAAACGTTTATCGGTAAGGTGGCTGTGTGGGTCTAGACTGGCGCCAATAATGACCTTACGGCCAACTAATTTACGAATTTCTTCAATGAGGTTGCCTTCGGGGTCGTCGTAACCCTGGGCTATCATTGCGCCATGTAGGCATAAAACTATGCCATCAAGTGGTTCATCTTTAATGGCTGCTTTAACTTGTTCTAAAATTTCATCGCGTAAGGTTTCGAAACAATGGCGGGATACTAACCCACCTGGATCTGCCCAACATGTTGTGCCCTCTATTAAGCTGAAATTTTCTTTATTTGCTCTTTTGCGCAGCTCAATTAGTGCGGCGGTACAAAGGGTTGGTGTGTCAGGATGCTGATAGGGTGCTGCATATAAAGAGGCTTCAAAATCTTCTAGCCCAATAAAAATGGGACTAAAGCTATTAGATTCTGTAGCTATTCCTGCAACAAATATACGCATTATAATCTTTTACCTAATTTTTTAGTGTTTCTAATTTATGCATTAATCTAGATCATTTGTGTAAATAATTGTACATTAAACTTGTAAATATCGACATTATTTAATATTTTCACTTTTATTCTAGACATTTATGTAAATTATTCACATAATGGCAAATAATTACATTTATAAAGATAAAGATTCACGGACATGTTATGAGCTTTGATATTATTAGTCACATTGCAGATATGCAAAACCAACTCTCTAAATCGGAAAAGTTAGTTGCTGAACTTGTTTTGGAAGATGCGCAATATGTAATTGCTAACAATATAGATGATATTTCGAGCAAAGTTAAGGTTAGTATGCCAACCGTAACGCGGTTTTGCCGCTCTGTTGGTGTGAGTGGCTTACGAGAGTTGAAAATAAAATTGTCGCAAAACATGAAGTTGGATCAGCGGTTTTTGAGTAATGATATGCCAATTCGTAATATTGAAGATATTGCGCAAAATATTCTTGTGAAAGCCCAGCAGGCGATTTTTGAGGTTAATCAACAAATAGACTTTGCAATGGTAACCAATGTGATTGATGTTATTTTGCGATCTAACCAAATATTTGCTTTTGGCAGCGGTGGAATTTCATCCTTATTGTCTAAAGAAATGGTGAATAGGTTTTTTAGGTTCAAAATAAATATTTCTGAATCTAATGATTCTGAGATGCAAAAAATGATGTCGGCAACGGTAGGTAAGGGAGATTTGCTGTTTTTGTTCAGCGTCTCTGGATATAATGAAAATCTAATTGAATGTGCTAGAATTGCCAAGCAATATAATGCAAAAATTGTTGCCATTACTCGGCATAATACGCCGTTGGCAAAAGTTGCAGATTACAAATTGTTGATTGATGTTACTGAGGGCGATTATGTGTTGCGGCCAACATCTAGCCGATATGCCTATTTGGTTTTGTTAGATATTCTGGCGAATGGTGTTGCTGCGAAAATGGATGTTCAGGCGCTAGAGATATTAAGGCGGCTTCGTCAAAACCAAACTAAAGAACAAACTATAAATAATAGCCCGCTTGGGGACTAAAGGAGAAGCATGGAT
>JABSRY010000318.1 GCA_013214985.1 Hyphomicrobiales bacterium | reverse complement strand
TCAGGCGTAACTATAAAATTTCCCTATATTCAAAACTAATCAATAAATGCTACTTACACAATCTTTCTGACAGAACCTCGAACCTACGAAATCGCCTGACATTACTATCATTAAAGAAAAACCGATGAGTAAATTTTTCATAATCTTCCATATCTTTAGCGATGACAATCAACGTGAAATCACAATCACCTGCCACACAGTAACAATGTTGAACTTGACTTTCAGCCATTACACGACGTTTAAAAGCATCAATTTCGATTAGACGATCTCTTTCCAAGTCTACGGCTATGATAGCAGTTATATCGAAGCCAACAGTTTTTGGGTCTATAAGTGTGATTTCGTTTATAATAACTCCAGATTCGCGTAATCTTTTTAATCGCCTTTGTACTGATGCCGTTGATGTTCCTGCACATTCTGAAAGAGTAGATATAGGAGTGCGGGCATCGCGTTGGATAGAATTCAAAATCTTTCTATCTATGTTGTCCATGACCGTATTTTATCCATTATTTGATTGTATTTAGTCATATATTATAGAATATAGATGTTAATCAATCGTTGCATCATGTTATTTTATGCCTATGAAAAATGGTATGATAAATATAATTCCGTTAGCTGTAGGCGCTGCTATTTATGGCTTTGCATTCGGCGTATTGGCGGCACAACTCGGATTTCCTTGGTGGGGTGTAGCGCTAATGAGTGGTCTCGTACACGCAGGGTCTTCACAAATTGTTGCAGTAGAGCGATTTGCAACTGATGGTTTTTTGGCAGGTGCAGTGTTCGCTGGCTTAGCGTTGAATTTGAGATATTTGGGTATTATTGCTTCTCTTGCACCATTATTTGAAAATATATCACTACCAAAACGATTGCTCGCAATCCACATAACGGGTGATGAGAATTGGGCATTAACTATGGCTAAACGGGCTAAAAATACGAATGTTGGTTATGCCTTTCTAGTAGGTTCTGGCTTAGTTATGATATTGACATGGGTTAGCTCGACCACTCTAGGCGCGTTCATTGGCAATTCTATACCAAATTTAGCAGATTACGGTTTAGGTTTCGCTTTTACTGCGGCTTTTATCGCTATGGGGCGCGCTATGTGGCGAAGTAAAAATGATGTTGTTCCGTGGCTTGTAACTTTTGGGATTACTATTTTGCTGACTAAATTAAATATGGCTAGTGCTTTTGCCATATTGGTTGGTAGCTTGAGTGGTCTGATTATTTATATACTTATTCCCACTATAAATAAGGTTGAAAAAAATGACAAATGAACAGTGGTTTTTAATCATCGCACTTGGTATTGGCGCATATTCCATAAGGTTCTTAGGTCTTATTATGGGCAAGACAATTAATGATAATCAACATTTAAAGAAACTGTTAGATAATTTACCAGCTTGTTTAGTAGTTGCATTGGTTGCTTCATCTCTAGCTGAAGCAGACCCTATTACTTGGTTTTCTGCTCTCATTGCTTTAGGTGTGGCAATTATCACCAACCATGTTGTACTGACAATGATTATCGGATTTTCTACAATATACCTGCTGAAACTAATTTAACAAATAATAATATATTAAGCAAAAAGCACTTGAATGATTGGATGTTAATAATTTCCCTTTTTTGCAGGAACACTCTATTCGGGGCTCTGTTGCAAATAATCGAAGTTTGATGCAGTTTTTAGTTATTTCGAGTTTCATATGAATTTGTTCAAGCATCGCCACTTTCAATATGACATTATTATTTGAGCAATCCACTGGTATTGCAAATATTGCATCAGCTATCGTGAGCTGTGGAGATTGATGTTGCACAGGCATCGAACTTTTTTGGTGGAATTGATTTTTACCACATTTCGTCCCTTGAACGATTTCTTGGTCTCGCCATTTCAGGAGCCACTGGTTTTGATCTTGGTTGGTTCTTCTCGCCTCAAGCCAAAATCTATCGTCGGATGGTTGCGACTACCATTGCAAGCGTCATTCTATTGGTTGGCCTGTTTAATGATGGATATTGGGGCATCGGTGTGAATTGGCATATAAAAGTGATCCACCATTGGCGTTAAAAATTGCTCCCGCTACATCAAACTCTCATTATTTGCAACAGAGCCAAAAATACTCGCCCTAAATTGCTATTTGCAACAGAGCCTAAGAATGATAAGTATAAACGGAATATGCATTACCTTTTGCATTACCTTTGCATTACTTTTGACAACGAAAATTACCCTAATACCTTGATTTATGGGTTGTAATTATAATGAATGAATCTCTCCACCTCTGCCAACCTTATCTTGTTTATGATAGAGATATACTTGGCGTTGTGTTTCGAAAAAATTGGGTCCTTTTATGTGTCTTAAATTGTGTCTCTTTTCCTTAACTTTATAGTTAAGTAATTGTTTTAACTGATTTATGGCAATGGAGTACTCCTGTCTGGGGAGCCATTCACATGCCTCCTAATATATATGCAAGTAATTGAAAAAATTATTATTTTTGTCTTTATTGGTTTTAGTCATGGTTGCAACTTGCAATAAAGTGTTGGTTGGGTCGTCCATTATATTGCTTTTTGCGATACTTTTATGGTGACTAAGTGATAAAAGATACTAATTATCTTATAGATCTAAATGAAAAGTATGAGCTTGTTGTTGGGTGGACTAAATCTTTATGTACCTGGTTAAACCATGGTTTTTGATACGAGTATAAAAGAGCTGTTGGACACAGTAATATGCTCGAAACCGCCGACAAACCAAAAACGGGCGAAAGTATTGCAGTAGAATTTTATGATCTGGTCATAACCGTATTCGGAATAATTCGAATAGAGTGCACCACCGATTTGAGGTGTTGTTCTCTAAACTGCCGTTGATATTTTCTTGTTTAAAAGCACCACTGCATCTTTAAGGGCTTTGCGACGAATTCTTAATAAAATTTCTTTTTCGGAGCGGGAGGCTGTCGTAGATAAGACTATGCTTAAAATGAGTGAGTTGCGTATTGAAAAGGTAGCTGACATCGGGATTCTGATTGAAATATCTTCTTCGGCATCCAGAATTTGCAAATTGCCGTGGGCTTCATAGGTATTATGGTTTTCATCATTAACATGAGTAAATGAATAATGAATATAATGTTTAAGCAATAAAAATGCCTCGAACATTTCTATCATGGAGTGTTTCGTATCAAAAGGATTATGCAGAGTAAAATCATCAGTTACGACATCTTCTATTAAGTTATGTGCATCCGTACTTAAGTAACTGAAGAAGTTCAATATTATGTTTTTATCAAACGGAATTGTCACACCACATCACCTTCGTAAGAATCGCTATTCATCGAGCATAAATAATAGTTTTAAAACTTACTAACTGGCATTGGTATATTATACTTTGGGCTAATGTGCTTTCTTTTCGGCTCGTTAGATAACACCTAATAACCGACACAAGGCAAGGCCGAGTAATATGGACAAACCACGGAAAAATTGCTCGGTAAAGAATTGTTCTCGCTTTGTGAGGGATGATTGTGAGTGTAAAAAGCAGATTGATCTATCCACTTACAAAAAGCCGCAGCGCGTTAGCAAGAAGCTTTATGACGACAGGCGAGGTAATAGCACTGAACGAGGCTATGATTATAAATGGCAACAGGCTAGCAAGGGATATCGGGCTAAGCATCCACTCTATGAATTTTGTGAGCGCATTGGGTTTACTACGCTTGCCGATGTTGTTGATCATATTAAACCATTTAAATCTTATGATGTGATTGCTGGCAAATTGGTAACGGACGATGAGTTGAAGTGGGACAGGGATAACAATTGGCAAGGGCTTTGTCATCATCACCACAATAAAGACAAGCAAGCCATTGAGGATAGATGGCGCAAGGGTTTGTTGTCCGATGTAGCATTGCGAGGCATTGGGTGGAAAATATCTAACCCTAAGGCATGAATACACCAGATTGTCTCTTGAATTTTTGATATATTCAGTTTGTCAGTTAGAATGCTGACACTTCTTTGTATTTGTACAAATAGAA
>JABSRY010000317.1 GCA_013214985.1 Hyphomicrobiales bacterium | reverse complement strand
CTTAAGCCTGTCTTTGGCTAACTTTAACCGAACTCCCCAGTTTAAAAATGGTTGCGGAGGTAGCCATTTTGGCTTTGGTCTCGCCTCTATTAGGCTTAAGTTTAATGTAGATTTGTCTAGCGCCTTTAGTGCAATTTCTTGGCCAAATAATGTAGCTAAGCCAATGCCACCGCCATTATAACAGCCAATTGCCCAACATTTATTTGATATTTCTTCGAAAATATTTGCATTATTTGCGCTAATACAAGTTACGCCACTCCAACTATGTTCAATAATATTATCGCCCAAAAATGGAAACCGTATTTTCAACCCTGCCAAATGGTTTTGTTGCCGTTGTGCCATTTGATGTTGATTAAGGGTTAAGCTTGAAGAAACCTCAACGGTATTGCGAATCATCAGTCTATGGTCGGCGGTATATCTTAGCGTCGCACCCATGTGGTTAGCAGATAATATCCCCCATTCGGCGGCATTATTAATTTGCTGTTGCTCACTTTCTGATAATTTACGAGTTAAGCTAGCAGTTAATAACAATGGAAATGCACGATATTTTTTTATGGCAAGTGAATGCATAAAACCATTAACGGCAATAATTAGATTATCGGTGATAATGGTCGCATTCTCACAGGTGATAATATGCTCATTCGCATGTTTAATTTTTTTGACGACGGTATTTTCATATAATGTCACATTTACTGGCAATGCAGATATATAACCACTGGCAAGCGCATAGGGTTGTATCATTGCACCACCAAAAGTTTTAACAGCCATTTTGTAAAATTCGGTTCCAATACGCCCAGAAAGTTTGTTATGGTTATAAAATTCACTTTTAATGTCTAATTGATTTAATAGTGCCGCGAAATTATCTAATTTTGCTTCATTTTCAAATGTCGAAGATGCATAAAATTTGCCGCATTCGTTCCAATCACAGTTTATGGAATGTTTTTTAACTAACTGTTTAACTAGACTGACAGCTTTTTTGTTCAATTCATATTTCTGTTTATATGCTTGCATACTACTGTCAGAAAGGTGACCATCATTTAACGTTGTGTCGACCAAATACCCAGAGTTTCTTGCGCTTGCTCCTTCACCCGCCACATTTGCGTCGATCAGTATAATTTCATCATTTGGCAAATTCTCTGCTAAGGTTCGCGCCGCAGATAGACCCGAATATCCAGCACCAATTATTACCCATTTTACATTTAAGTTACGCGATAACGGGGCATTAGGTTTCCGTTTATCGGCTATGTTAATCCACCCGCAACCATCATCATTGTTTGGAAATGTAGACATAATATTGTTATCCATCTGCACAATTGTTCTTTTTGTACACTATTTATCAATCTTATTCATTTGACAAGTATAAACTTTTCTTTATGTTCTCATTTCTAAAGCAATGGACATGCAGTTCTTGAGGTCAAAATGTTTAAAAATATAAATAAAGAATTATGGTTAGATGAATTTAAGAAGACATATGTAATTGCATGGCCTTTAATATTGACACAATTGCTGCACACATCACTAAGTGCAACAGATGTGCTAATGATGGGTTGGTTGGGGCCCAAATATTTGGCTGCGGGCGGTACTGCATCATCCTTCTATTTTACATTTGTAGTGTTTGGTATGGGCGTTGTAGGGGCTGTGGCGCCGTTGGTAGCACAAGCCATTGGAGCAAAAAATCTAACAGCAGTCAGGCGGTCGCTCCGCCAAGGTGTATGGGTTGCACTGCTATTGGCTATGTTTTTGATAATAATTTTGTTTCAGGCCGAAACCATATTTGTGATTTTAAAACAAAGTAAAGAATCTAGCGCTTTGGGTGCTGGATATCTTAATTATGCAAGTTGGTCATTATTTCCAATATTATTAATGGTGGCATTTAGATCGTTTTTATCTGGGCATAACGATACAAAAATTATTTTACTTATTACTATTATCGGTTTTTTCTTAAATCTGGTTGGCAATGCCGCATTTATGTTTGGTCAATGGGGTGCGCCGCGCATGGAGCTAGAGGGGGCAGGTTTAGTCACATCCTTTGTTCAGCTTATATCTACTACGCTTGTTATTTTGTATATTATTTTTGGTAAAAAATATAAACATTACGAAATATTCGTGCGGTTTTGGCGCCCAGATTGGGATAAGTTTCAAGAAATTCTACGGGTAGGGGTTCCTATTGGCTTTACAGTAATGTCTGAAGTT
The DNA here is from genome assembly GCA_013214985.1 of Hyphomicrobiales bacterium. Lineage (GTDB taxonomy): Bacteria > Pseudomonadota > Alphaproteobacteria > Rhizobiales > OSC116 > OCS116. Next base: position 1,800 of record JABSRY010000317.1, on the reverse strand, counting down.
GGTTTGTTTAGTGCAGCATATTTTTTAATGGGGATGCTCTCCACTGAAGAAACGGCTGCGCACGCTGTAGCGCTTCAAATTGCATCTATTACATTTATGATTCCGTTCGGGTTAAGCTTTGCAACTACGGTTAGGGTCGGTTTGGCTTACGGGCAGGGTAGTAAGATCGCTATTTATTATTCAGCATGGGTGTCGATTATCTTATCATTTGTATTAATGTTATTTACCTGCGCGGCGTTTATTCTATTGCCGGAAATCTTTGTGCATTTATTTTTAGATCCAAATTTAGAAAAAAATGTTACGGCCATTGGTTTAGCGATATCTTATTTAGCAATCGCAGGCATTTTTCAATTGGTTGATGGTGTTCAGGTGACATGCGCAGCTGCTCTGCGTGGGTTAAGCGATACAAAAACGCCAATGTATATTGCACTTGTGGGTTATTGGCTATTTGGGTTTCCGATTTCTTACCTTTTAGCATTCACATTTGAATTACGTGGTGTGGGTGTTTGGATTGGCTTGGCTGCATCGTTAGCTTTTGTTGCTGTTGGGTTGCTCATTCGGTTTATTTACCGCGAAAAATACATATTCAAAGGTAACGGTTTAGAAATTCTGCAATAAAAGTTGCATTACATTTATTTCTATTGCAGATTTAGAACTGTGGGTTTTAAACATAAGGATTTGTTATGGGAAAAAGAGATGATTTAATCGCAAAATATGCGGATGATATTAAAAATAAATGTGGCGAAACAGTAGATTTAGATCTATTGACTAAAGTAACAATTGGTTGTGGCCCATCTATTTACAATGCGGATGCTTCAACTGTTTCTGGAGGCGACGCATCAGAGTTAGAAACCGTTAAAAACAATTTTCTAATTAAAAAATTGGGGTTACCCGATAGTGATAAGCTAAACGAAGCAATAGCAATGGTTGTTGAAAAATATGGCAAATCTAACCGTAACAAATACAGAGCGGTTTTTTACTATCTGTTAGTTAAACATTTTAAACGCGAATCTGTTTACAATTAGAATCATATTTATAATGAGGTAAAATGAGCAAAATTAGTGTTTCAGAAATGCAGAATTTCTTTGATAGAGAGTTTCCACAAAGTGGTACGATGGGAGAAATTACTCATTTAGGCACTAACTTTGCTCAGATGAAGCTTATAGTGGATAATACCCATTTAAGACCTGGTGGAACAGTGTCTGGCCCAGCAATGATGGCTTTAGCAGATGTGACGTTATATGCTGCTATTTTGAATGAAATTGGTTTGGTGGCATTAGCAGTAACAACTAATTTAAATATAAATTTTTTGCGCAAACCTCAAGCCAATTGCCCAATCATAGCAAAAGCAACTCTAATTAAACTAGGTCGAAGTTTGGCTGTTGGCGAAGTTGCTATTTATAGTGAGGGCAGTGAAGACATGGTCGCTCACGCAACTTTAACTTATTCTATACCCCCTAAAAGATAGTCCTATTTTTTATTTATAAAATTTTGTGCAATAGCAATAAATTCGTCTTGAGATAATAAATCTGAGAAATCAGTCAATTCTTCATCTATTCTAGCGGAGATAGCGACATTATTTTTACGAATTAATGCTTTGGTTCTCAATATTGCTTCTGCTGGCATATTGGCTATTTTTTGTGCCTTAGAAACAATAAAACTATCAAAATCATCTTCGCCATGTAGTTCGGTGATAAGACCGCAGTTAAAGGCTTCTTGTGCATTTATAGGTTCAGATAACAACAACATCTTATTGGCTTTTGCCGAGCCAATAGGTTGTGGTAATAGATATGACGAAGC
>JABSRY010000316.1 GCA_013214985.1 Hyphomicrobiales bacterium | reverse complement strand
AAGGCCAAGCTCAAATAAGTCGCCAACCCGTAAATCTTTAGGATGGCATAAAGAAGGCCTTTCGACCTTCTTATTTTTACCAAATAATTTTGCAAACATGCTGATGCCTATTTCTTTTGTTTGGCTTTTAGTTTTGCCAAAATGTCACTTGCTTGACCTGAGTTTTTAGCAATACCAGAGCTTGCAAGCTTAGCAGCTAAGTTACTACCTGTAGATTCAGCAGCAAGTGCTTCACCGGCTTTTAAACGGTCGGCATTTTGTTGTTGGCGGGCCTTAACTCGTTCAAGCGATTGGCGCGCACTGTTCATTTTTGAACCAGTGGCGGTGAAGTTAGAGCTAAGTGCAGCCGCAGTTTTTTGCACACTTTCAGTGGTTTTTACCATTTTAGCTTCACGTTCAAAATCTTTTACTTTACGCTCAGATGTACGCATAAAATCCTTTTGTGTAGCAATGCTGTTGCTAAGTTGTGTCGTAGCGCTCGTATTATAGTCAAGCTCAGCACTTAAATCAGCAATTTTTTCTGCAATCTCAATCGCCAATGGCTCATCGCCTTTGTCCAATGCTTGTATGGCATAACCTTCATACTCTTCGATCTTATCTTGAAGTTCGGTTACTTTGCGCTTGTATCCAGCTTCTTCAGCCATCAGATCCGCAAGCCCAGAACGGGCTTTCTCGACAGCTGCTTTAGAATCTCTAATTTCTTGGTCCATAATACGTACTAGATTTGCATCTACAATGCTCTCGCCAACTTCACTGGCACCACCACGAAGTGCAGTTACAATTTTAGAAAAAATACTCATTTTCAACTCCTATTTCAAATAATCTGCAACTAAGTCAATGGCTTCTAACGTGTTGCCTGCTAAGGTTTCAATCTCTATGCCAATGTTTTCATTTTTTGAGTTGGCCGATAAAGCACCAAACAACATATATGTGGCACCAATTTTACCAAAGCTCGACAAAGGTAAAGCAAGATTAGCCGATAACATCACTTCATGCATGTCGCTGCTTGCGCCATCCTTCAACTCTTCGGCATCAAATAATTTGACCATGCAAATCATTTCACCATCGGTTTGAGTTATGTTAATCGGAAATTCTTCCTGATCTTTTACAATCACTTGAATAATTTCGTCATTATTAGGCATCGGTTGTAATTCAAATTCGATGACCAATTTATCCTGTTCAATTTGCTCTAATTTGGTTAAAAGCTTGTTTGACATGTCCCGTCTCCTTTTCGTCATATATTATATATGGATGCATGACAGTATCTGTCAAGGGGGTGGTTAGTTTCCTACTATAATTTCTTCATTCAACCATGATTTTCCGTGTAATATATACATCAAGTTGTTATCTATACTATTGTAATTTAATCGTTTTTCGCTTTCCAAAATGCCATTGGTAAATTTAAAACTCGCCAAAATAAAATCTTGACTAATTAAGATCTCTTTGGGAATGACATCAGAATTACTTTCAATTCGGCTCGACGCGGGCTGTCCGTGCAGTGTCGCAATGCTCCAACCCCATTCACCAAATGTTGGTATATTGGTGTGATATCGTTCAACAAAGCTAAATCCTGCAGCGCGTAATGTCAGCCCTACGGTTAAAAACGCATCCTTGGCATGGTAAGGACTGGTCGATTGAATGGCAATCGCACCATCTCCAGCCAATAGCAGTTTCAGCTTGGTGTAAAATTGTTTCGAATATAATTTATTTAAGTCAGGATGCGATGGGTCAGGCAAGTCGACAATAATCACATCATAATTTTTGCCCTGCGTTATCAATTGGTTGACGCTGTTAAAGGCATCACCAATAATCACATTAACCCGCGCGTCCGAAAACGAATATTCATTCAGTTCCAATAATGTTTCATTGATTACCTGTCCATCAACTTTAATAGGGTGCGAAAACAGTGCCACCATTCTTTGATCTAACTCTAAAACATCAATATGCTGTGGTTGCCATTTTAAAATATCCCGAACCGCAAGCCCGTCACCGCCGCCAATCAGTAAAATGTTTTGATGTCGTGCCGAGGCCAATATTGGCGGCGCCACCAACATGGCATGATAAAGCGCCTCATCACAGGAGCAAAATTGCGACCTGCCATTTAAATATAGCGTATGAATGGGCGCTGCATTGCCAATTTGGCGCTTGGTTAGAATGATATGTTGGAAATCGGTATTCTGGCTAAAAACCACTTCGTCAGTATATAATGTATCTTCGAGCGACTGATGAATGCTGCTGATATTTTGCATAAACAAAAACAAAAACACCGCTAATACCATGTGTAAAATGGCTAACATAATATTGTTAGATATTTTGCGCCACCTGACGATTAAAAATAAAAATCCAACGATTAAGTTTACCGAAGACACCCATAAAGCTGCCTTAGCAGGTGGTGTCGCCAATAGGAAAATAATAAAAATCGCAGCACCTACGCCCGCCCCTAGATAATCAGCACCATAAACCGTGCCTGTATTGTGTTTAAGGCGCACCGCATAAACTTCTTCTCTAATTCGGGCAATTAGCGGAATTTCCATTCCCACCAAAGCACCCAAAACAAACCCCACCATAAATGGGAATATTTTGGCAAATTGTTTAAAAGTCTTAATGCCGCCACCAACGGGAATTAGATCCACAGGCAAGCCGTAATTTTCGGCCAATATAGATGGAAACTCATTGGACAATGCGATAATCCAGGCGATTAAAACAATCGATATCGAGCCAATAAACGCAATCAATAATTCAATGACAACAAAACCTTTATTGGCATTTTTAATTTTGTTAGCCAACAGCGCACCAACGCCCATCGAGACAATCATCACGCCGATCATGGTAAAAATGGCATGTTCCATTAGCCCAAGAACACGCCCTGCATAATGCGAAAGTAAATATTCGTAAACAATACCGCAACCAGCCAATACGGCAAGAATGCTAATCAAGCTCACATCAATCGAAAATGTCGCAAGCTTGAAACTAGTTTTTTTCTGCAATTCATCTGCCATATTAATCTCTTGCTTCAGTTGCTATAGGAACGCCTATGAAACAAGCGTGAAAATAATCAGGCCAATTGCAGATGTAAGAGCAGCTTGTGTCGCACCAACGGCAATATTTTGCTTATTATCAACTTCATCGCGGGTATCAATGCCCATCAACAAAACCTTGTCACAAATAAAGCTAAAGACAATTACCAACAACATTTGTACTAAGCTTACGCCCAACCAAATCAGCAAACTCCATGCCAATATATCCATGCTCAGCGGCGCCAATGTTAGTGCCCCGCTAATGGCAAATGCCATACCAATTCTAAAGCCGGCAAACCGCAATGCCAACGCGATATTACCTTTTATGATGTTATCTTGAAGGCTTCGTCCATGGGCGCGATTGTAAAAGAAAATACGATAATAACTGGCAATGGTTAGCAATAATTGCGAGACAATAAAACTACCCAAGCCAATGATGATCAGGTTAGTCGTGGTCGTATCAATTACTAGAAATACCGATTTAATAATCAAGGCAGAGGCGATCACATTGCCCGCATCAACCACTGAAACTGCAATATTGCCTTGCATAATGGCATCACGCATTTTAAACTTCGGGATCGATATTTTATCAAATATCACCCGCGATGAAAAAACCAATATAATGCCAATGATACCCGACACCGAAACCGAGACAATCTCTTTGATCAAGTTATCCGATGCCTCACCACCAATCACACCCGTCATAATAATGCCAACCGCAAAAATTATGCCTGCCAACGAAATGCCCATAGCAGGGTTATTCTCAAGCGATAAGCCATCAATCATTTTAACATTGGATATCATCCCAATGACAAATCTAATCGCGATCAGCACCAATGCGGTAATGACTAAGTTAACACCAAGCACCAATAAATAATAGCTGCTAAGTCCAAAATATGTATTCAAAAATTCCATTTTTATCTCCGATAATCTAATTATTTTCCACCGCGGCTGCTACGGCTGCGGTTGCCACTACGGCTACTT
>JABSRY010000315.1 GCA_013214985.1 Hyphomicrobiales bacterium | reverse complement strand
CCCAACAGTTGTACCAAATGCAATGGCATAGATTTTTATGTCTTTCTTTTTCATTGCTTTGCATAGACCTTTTGAATAAACGTCAGAACTAGAATGGTTGTTTCCGCCGTCGCTCATTAACACTATGAATTTTTTAACATTATCTCCATAGATTTTTGGTTGGCTTTTGGTTGGCCAGACTGCCTTCCACTTATGTGAAAGCATGCCCCAACCCCATGCAAGACCAACATCACTATGCGTACCGCCACTTGCGCTCCAAGTCGCAATGTTATTTAATAATGTAGTTTTATTATCGGATAAAGGGGTCATTTTGGTATTCGGGCAATATGACGCTTTTGGCATTTTACTAACCCTAGCTGATTTATCTTGATAATTTTTTTTTCTTGAAGATGAGCAAACACCGCCAACTAGAACCTTACTCGGTTCAAACCCTGTAACATTAACGCCAACACTCCACGGCACAAAACCAATGCGCATAGTTGCAAGCCCAGTTGTGTCTTGTATTAATGTATTTATCAAATCTTTTGCGGCGTCTTTTAAAGCGTTCAAGCGGCTACCACGCATAGAGCCAGACATATCTAATACCAAAGCTAATTCAACGTCGCTTCTTGAAATATCAATTATTGTTTCTTTGCCAACACTTAATTCATCAACACCGACCAAACGCATAAAGCTTGTTTGCATGACGCCTGTTTGGTTAATCGTTAAAGTGTTGTTTTTTGTATCCTTGATAATAATTAACGTGTCTAAAGTCACATTATCATTACTTGGAATATTTGCGGAATATAAATCAAAGGCAATTTTTTGCATTGCGGCATCGGAAATTTTTACATCTCTTGCAATGGCTTTTGCTACCGCAAGTGATACTGAATCTATGGTAGATTGTAATTTATTATTATAAGAAACCTGTTGCGAATAATCTATGCCACCGCCAATGAATGCAACTATCGGAATCAGCAAGAGTGCAAAAATTATTGCCATTTGGCCACTTGAATCTTTAACAAACCGTAATAAAAACTTCTTTAAATCAAATTTTTGCATATTAACCGAGCCATAATTTATTAATTTAGCTCAACTTAACGCTAAACGATTAATTTTATTTAAATATGTAGCCATTTCTCTAACCATGTATAATTATTGCTTCGAATATAAAAGCAGTCACTGCCTACAAACTAAACATAGTGATTAAAAATTAATCACCCACATGGTCTTAATTGCTTATTTTTTACTCAAAACCTATATATTCCTCACAACTTAAATTGGCATGTAAATTGCTGTCTTGTTTTGTAGTTCGTTAACTATTCTGGAGTTGTCATGAAAAAGATTGAAGCCATCATAAAGCCATTCAAGCTAGATGAAGTCAAAGAGGCACTTCAAGAAATTGGCCTGCAGGGCATTACTGTTATTGAAGCAAAAGGGTTTGGCCGCCAAAAAGGCCATACTGAGCTTTATAGAGGCGCCGAATATGTGGTTGATTTTTTACCAAAAATTAAAATCGAAATCGTGTTAGACGCCAGCTTGCTAGATAAAGCTGTTGAGGCAATTACAAATGCTGCCCGCACTGGGCGTATTGGCGATGGTAAAATATTTGTATCGCCAATAGAAAATGTTATTCGCATCAGAACAGGTGAAACTGGCTCCGACGCAATATAAATCATGCAATTTAACAAAATAATTTGAGTAAAAGAAGGAAAAGATAATATGTCAAATACTGTTGAGAGTATTTTAGCAGAGATTAAAGAAAAAGACGTTAAATTTGTAGATTTACGTTTTACCGACCCTATGGGCAAATGGCATCATGTTACTATGGATGTTACGGCAGTCGATGAAGATATGTTTGAAGATGGCGTTATGTTTGACGGCTCATCTATCCCTGGTTGGAAAGCAATTAACGATTCTGACATGATTTTAGCACCCGATTTGGATACTGCTTTTATCGACCCATTCTATGGCCAAACTACAATGGTTATTTCTGGCGATATTATCGACCCAGCAACAGGCGAAGGCTATAACCGCGACCCACGCTCAACCGCAAAACGTGCTGAAGCATTCCTTAAACAAACAGGCATTGGCGATACCATTTTTGTTGGCCCAGCAGCCGAGTTTTTTATCTTTGACGATGTAAAATTCTCAACTGATACTTACAAAATGAGCTATGAGCTAAGTGGTGATGAGCTACCTACTAATAACGACAAGCAAATGCCAAATGGCAACCTTGGTCATCGCCCACGCTTAAAAGGCGGTTACTTCCCTGTAAACCCTGTAGATAGCGCACAAGATATTCGTTCAGAAATGCTTAGTGTCATGAAAGAAATGGGCGTAATCGTTGAAAAACATCATCATGAAGTTGGCGCAGGCCAACATGAGCTAGGTGTAAAATATGGTACATTAACCAAAATGGCTGACCATATGCAATCTTTTAAATATGCAGTGCATAATGTGTGTGCCGCTTATGGTAAAACGGCAACATTTATGCCTAAACCAGTTTATGGCGATAATGGTTCTGGTATGCATGTGCATCAATCTATCTGGAAAGATGGCAAACCAATGATGGCTGGCAATCTATATGCCAACCTTTCTGAAACTGCTTTATTCTATATTGGCGGTATTATTAAACATGCGAGAGCACTGAATGCATTCACAAACCCAAGTACAAACAGCTATAAGCGTTTAGTACCAGGTTTTGAAGCACCTGTTCTATTGGCATATTCTGCGGCTAACCGCTCCGCTTCTTGTCGTATTCCGGCTGCTGAAAGCCCATTTGCTAAACGTGTTGAAGTGCGTTTCCCAGACCCAATGGCAAACCCATATCTTTCATTTGCTGCGATGTTAATGGCTGGCCTTGATGGTATTATCAATAAAATTCACCCAGGTGAAGCGATGGATAAAGACCTTTATGACCTACCACCTGAAGAGCTAAAAGAAATTCCAACTGTTGCAGGCTCTTTGCGTGAAGCATTGGACGCATTAGATAATAACCGCGATTTCTTAAAAGCGGGCGGTGTATTTAGTGATGATCAAATCGATGCATTTATTGCTTTAAAAATGGAAGAAGTTATCCGTTACGATCAAACGCCACATCCTGTAGAATTTGATATGTATTATTCTCTATAATCTAGCGAATATTGTTACACTATTTAAAAGCCGAGCTTAACCGCTTGGCTTTTTTTGTTTCATTTGATACTTTTATATTATATCTTTGCTGCCAAACTAATCTTCAAAAGAGTATTTAAGTTGAAAACACTAATTGCACTATTTTTGTTATTTTTTACCACAACAAGCTATGCCGATATGGCAGCTTGTGATGAAAGTTTATTCATAACACCACCTCAAAAACACGATATTATTCATTGCGCTCAAAAACCCAACGCCGCATTGCATTTAAAAAAATTCGATGCAGCCCACCGCGAAACCAATATCCGTAAACAAGGCGATGTTTTAATCGCCCAGTTTAAATTTAATGGTGATTGGTTATTAACCCCGACCCGCATACAACTCGTCCCCCATTATTTAAACCAAGTTAGACAATTTGAAGGTAAACTAATTTTTGAAGATACCCATAAAGCCACTTATAAATATTATTATAAAGGCAATAGCTATTGGCTAGAACTTAGCTTTATTGGCGAAGGTATTCATATTATAAAAACCGTAAAACAATTGGGCATTATAAAAGATGCCGAATATAACATCGCCCAAATTAAAAGCCGTATAAAGCGCTATGGTAAAGTGATTTTTTATGAAATAGAATCGCCAGAAAGCATAAGAATATTAGGCAATTTTTTAAAACATGATAAACGAAAATTTTACCTAGTAAGCCATATGCAACATAAAAATGGCGATAATTTTACAAAATCCCAAATAATCGCAAAAAACATTGTAAATGCTTTATTTGATGCAGGCGCTAAACCCAGCAACCTAATTGCCAAAGGCATTGGTCACGGCGTTTTCATTAACAAATATTAACCTTTGATATTGATATTCTGCTTACAATAGATTGACAATTTCTGAGTTAA
>JABSRY010000314.1 GCA_013214985.1 Hyphomicrobiales bacterium | reverse complement strand
GTTTCGGCTATCGAAGGCTGCGGCATGTGTATCGATGCCCATGTCAATGTGCTAATCACCGCAGGTAAAAGCAAAACTGCTATTCAAAGCACCATCCGCATTGCCGCCATCATCAACGCCACCGCCCAAGCCCTAGAAATCGCATAAATCAACACAAATCATGGGAGGTCATTATGACCAAATATGCCTGCATGTCATGCGGCGTTCAATATAAAGCAAGCAATACCCCACCAAGCCACTGCATAATTTGTCAATATGATGACAAGTATTCCGCGCCCGAAACAGGCCAAGCTTGGGTCAAGCTCGCGCAACATCGCAATAAATATAACGTCACATGGCAAGAACTAGAAGATGGGCTAAGCAAAATATCCATGGATACCGATATGGGCATTGGCCAACACGCCCATTTTTTACAAACCACAAATGGCAATTATCTGTGGGATGCAATCCCATTAATTAACGATCAATTGATTGAGGATATCAATGCAAAAGGTGGCCTAAAAGCCATCGCCATTTCCCACCCAGATTTTTATTCAAATATAGCTGATTGGGCAACAGAATTTAACGTGCCTGTCTATATCCACCATAATGACCGCGAATGGTTTCAAGATGATGATGACAATATACTTTTCTGGCATGGCGATACCCTAAGGTTAGAAGATGACCTAACATTGATCAATTGCGGCGGTCATTTTAAGGGCAGCAGCGTAATGCACTGGCAACAAGGCGCACAAGGCAAAGGCTCAGTTTTAGCAGGCGATACCATCGCACCCAACTCAAACAAAACAGCTATTTTCAGACACAGCTACACCCGAGATATAATGCTTAAACCAGATCAAGTAAAACACATCGGCAAATTAATGGAGCATTATAAATTCGATAAACTTTATGGCGCATTCAAATTCAACATATTATCCAACGCCCATAACATAGTGCAACAGTCCGTAAAACAAGATTTAGAAAGCCGCTAAAAAATGCCCAAATATACCTGTAAAACTTGCGGTGTGCAGCAAAGTAACACCCAAAACCACTCAAACCTTTGCCCAATTTGCGAGGATGAACGTCAATATGTCCCATCATCTGGGCAAGAATGGATTAAATTAGCCGATCACTATAACCAACATCATATCAACTGGGTAAAAGTCGAAACCAATGCCTACCAATTATCTTTAGAACCCAAAATAGGAATCGGTCAAACTGCATTCTTCATCGAAACAAAACATGGCAATTATTTATGGGATTGTTTGCCTCTAATAAATGATAAATTAATAGAGGACATAAAAGCTAAAGGCGGCTTAAATGCCATCGCAATTTCTCACCCACATTATTATTCAAATGCAGCAGATTGGGCAACAGAGTTCAATATTCCCATTTATATTCATCACGATGATAAAGAATGGTTTCAAGATGATGATGACAATGTGTTATTTTGGCAGGGAGATACCTTAAATTTGGAAGACGACTTAACGCTAATAAAATGTGGTGGTCATTTTAATGGCGGAACGATATTACATTGGTCAAACACTCACGATAATAAAGGCGCAGTTTTTACAGCCGATATTATAGCGCCACAAGCACGTCACAATAGCTTGAGTTTTATGTATAGCTATCCAAATAAAATCCCACTTTCTGGGCAAGCTGTAAAACATATTGGCAAAATCGTTTCACCATACGCATTTGATCGCCTTTACGGCCCGTTCGGTACAAACGTCATGCCACATGCCGATAAAATCGTACAGCAATCGGTTAAACGTTATTTGGAAGCAATAAAATGCGTATAGTTCATGACCATCAATTAAACACCAAGCAGCTCATGCCACTCGCAATTATAGCCGTTGAGCAATTCTTCATCGCAGCAGCAAATGGCAACACCGTTAGCCCAACCCGACACAATGTTAAAACCCAAAAAGGCGGCCTAACCTTCACAATTGGCGCCGAAACAGAATTTAGCAACAGCATCGGCTTTCGAGTTTACGACACCTACCCAAGCGGCAAAGCCACAAATACCGAGCAATTAGTCGCGGTTTATTCAACACAAACCAGCAGGCTAAAAGGCCTATTCATCGGCTCAAAACTAGGCGCAATTCGCACGGCTGCAATTAATGGTTTAGCCATAAAATATATGTCAAATCCAACTGCAAAAATAGCCACCATCATAGGCGCTGGCCATCAAGCACAGTTTCAAATTGCAGCATTACTTGCAGTCAGACGCCCAGATCTAATCTACATCCACAATCGCACACCCCAAAACGCTAAAAAACTCATCAAATTTTTACAAAAAGACTATGATGTTGAGTTCAAGCTCAGTAACAATCTAAAACACAGTTTAAGCAAATCCGATATTATAATCTACACCACGTCAAGCCATCAACCCGTGTTTAAAACACAATGGCTAAAACCAGAATGCTACCTTGCCTCTATAGGGCCAAAGCAAAAAAATCGTCACGAATTACCATTAGATATCACCCAAAACGCAAGCCTAATCATCTCAGATGCACCAAAGCAATTAAACGATTATAAACAACCCTATTTCATAGACGATACTAGCCCAATAAAACCCTTAGAAAACATCATCACAAACCCAACAAAACCAAATAATAGCATCCACCTATTCCTATCAACAGGCCGCAGCGGAACAGAAGTCATAATCGGCAATGCAATTTTATCGAATTCCGCTTTAATATTATAAATTTCGAGCTATAGTAAACTTCAAACATTAGGTAAAAAACATCGGGTATCATTATGCAACTTAAGCTCTTATCAATAAATGATACAGCCGCCTTGCTCGATTTTGAAACCAAAAACAAAGCCTTTTTCGAGCAATTAGTGCCGCCTCGCAACGTCAGTTATTTCACATTCGATAGCCTTTATAAAATCGTAAAATCACTAATCAAAGACCAACAACTTAGTAAATGTCATCTATACCTTGCCTATGATAAAGACAAAATAGTGGGTCGCTTTAACCTGACAGATATAAAACAATACCATGCCGAACTGGGGTACCGACTTTGCCAAAGCGTAACTGGTAAAGGCCTAGCAACAAATCTAACCGCTAAGTTACTCGACATAGCCAAACACCAACATAATCTAATACAAATCAACGCCCATACAACAACAGACAACCCTTCATCCGTTCGAGTACTCGAAAAAACAGGGTTTAAACACCTACGCATCGAGCCAAATGCAGTAATATTAAATGGTAAAAAGCTTAGCTTCACCTATTATAAAATTAAATTAAAACCATAAGCCCATACATCATGCCAACCGCTAAAATATTAACCGTTGCAAAAAGCGCGACCCATACATTTCATAAAACTTTGTGCAGCCAAATAACCTTGTTATCAGGCTTAGGCGTAGAGGGCGATGCACATAAACGTCAAACATCGCTCGCGCGTAGCCGCAAACCCAAACCAACCGAACCTGCGGCAAATTCACCTAATTCAAAACGAGCTTTTTGATGAACTAAACCAACAAGGTTTCAACGTTAAAGCAGGAGATTTAGGCGAAAACATCACCACACAATGTATAGATTTACTCTCACTCCCCAAAGGCACAATCTTACACATTGGTGAGCATGCAATTATAGAGGTCACAGGTCTAAGAAACCCTTGCGCTCAAATCGATACGTTTCAAAAGGGTTTGCTAAAAGCAGTTATCGGCTATAACTTTGATGGCAGTATCGTCCGCAAAGCGGGCATCATGGGCATCGTCATCTCAGGCGGCATCATAAAACCAAATGATCAAATAAAAACCACCCTACCGCCCAAACCCCACCAAAAACTCGACAGGGTATAACGATACAATGCCTTACATCATTTGCATAAACGCCAGATAAGCAACATATAAAATAGATATATTTGCCACCAAAAATGCAGGCACTCTAATAAAAGATACACCCGTATAATATAAAACAACAAAAGCAAGGCGTCCAAGCACAAACAATAAAGCAGCAATTTCAACACCACTGCCTTGCAAACCGGTTATTGCCGCTGCCGCCAATATAGGCACGCCATAACTTG
>JABSRY010000313.1 GCA_013214985.1 Hyphomicrobiales bacterium | reverse complement strand
AGGGCTGCAAAGACCAGTACTGCCAATGCCCCAAATAACATGCTATTTCGTAGGGTGCTGATGGGCGCCATTGCTTCAACTTCAGAAATTTCGGCAGCAATTGCCCATTTATTATTAAGGAAGCTAAGCGGCGCGACCGATAATATGATAGAAGCCCCTGCTTTTGTATGCTCAATACCATGGGTAACATTATTATTTTCAATGCTATTTTTAAGCAAACCATACGACAATGTCTTTTGTAGCGAGGTTGGTACTGCTTCAAGCGACATATTGCTTAATAGTAAGCCATTTACGTTGGTTAAATAGGTTTGGCCTGTTACCCCCAAATTTTTGCGATCATTTAAGATATTATCAAAAAATTGGGTGTCCAGTCGAATGGCAAGTACACCTTGAAATTTGGGTTCACCAATGCCCATCGCGCCCCAAATTGGCTCTGCAATAAATAGGGATGGTTTATTGGCGTTGAACGCATAATTTTTAAATTTTGTAGATATTTGTGTGCCTGCTGGTGTGTTTTTGGCTTGGTTAAAAATATTAGCCAAACCGCTTGATGTTAGTTCTTTGTCATTTATAGATTTTAGAAAGTCGGCAGATTTTGCAACGGAATAAACGATTAAACCCGCTTTGTCTAAAATATATACTTCACCATAACCAGAATTTAGCCAATTTGTAGAGAAGGATTTATGCACATTAATATGCTTATAGGCATACATAGTTTTTTCACCCTTGCCATTTAATTCGGCGCGCACTTTACTGGTTTCTGGCGTTTGGAAATATTTTAATATTTGAGGCAAGTCTGATGGAATCATTTCTAAAACAGGTGCTAGGTCATTGATTACAAAATTAGCAGCGCTACCAGATGCCATGCTGGCTAAGTCGACTTTAACCGAGTTTAATTTGGACTCAACCAAGTTTGCACGTGCTTCGACTATAATGTCTAACTTATTTGAAATTGCATTGCTTAATGCCGATTGACTATTTATATAGCCAATTAGGCCTGTCGCCACACAGGCAGCAAATGACATGGATATCATGGTTATTGGTAAAAATGTAGTAATTTTCTTAAAATTAAAGTGAAATCTTCTATTAGTATTGATTGATTCAGTCATTTTACCCCCAAGCAAATTAAATTGATTAGGCAGACATCTATATCTTTAGGGTTAAAAAACTACTAAAAAGCAAAAGTAACTATAAAATATGACTATTTTTTGCAAGCACAATACACAATGCCGCACCCATTTCATTAATTTAGACCGATCATTTATCCTTATCTTTGCCTTGTAAAAAGTAATTTGCCAGCGCCAACATAATACTGCCAATCATCAATAATAGGGACACTGCGTTAATGACAGGGGTGGCGCCTTCGCGCAATCTATCATAAAGCGTAATGGTTAGCGGGCTGTCAGAGCCAACCAGCATAAGCGTGGTGTTAAAATTTTCAAACGACATTAGAAAACTAATCACCGCCGCACCAATTAGGGCGGGCATTAAGAA
Organism: Hyphomicrobiales bacterium; assembly: GCA_013214985.1. Classification (GTDB taxonomy): domain Bacteria; phylum Pseudomonadota; class Alphaproteobacteria; order Rhizobiales; family OSC116; genus OCS116. The sequence goes on along the minus strand of JABSRY010000313.1, from coordinate 2,538 downwards.
TGGCATGGTAATGGTAAATACCGCTTGCAATTTTGTGGCACCAAGGTTGAGTGCAGCCTCTTCCAATGTTAGGTCAAAGCTGCGCAATCTGGCCGATATAATTAGGGTGCAAATGGTGGTAATAAAAGCAAATTGACCGATGATGACCAAAGGTAGCCCTGGCCGAAGAATTTCGATGTCGATGCCCCATACGTCGTCAAAATAATTGGCGGCTGTGCTGCTCATAATTAGTATGGAAACACCCAAAATAACCCCTGGTATGACCACGGGTAATAGGGTCAGTATATAAAGTATGTTTTTGCCTCTAAAATTATTACGTTCGAATAAAAAAGCATTATTGGTAGCCAGTGATACCGCTAATAAAGTGGTGAAAATGGCAACAATAAAACTTGTCCAAATCGATGAATATAATTGTTTATCAAAAAACAAACCCAGTTGCGGCTCGGCATCTGATAAAAACCAATCCCATGTGAAGCCTGCCCACGGCGGGGAAGGGAACATACTATCATTGAACGCAAATATACCAACCACCAATAATGGGGCTAACAGAAATATAAAAAACAGCGTTACATATACCACATAGCTGGCTTTAAAGGCTTTAGATTGTGGGATGGATGGTATCATAATCTAATCTCCTTAAGACATAACTTTGGTAAAGGATTGGCGTGTAAGCTTTAGCCCGCCCCATACAATTAACGATGAAATAACCAATAATAACACCCCAAAGGCCGAGCCTTGTTGCCAGTTAAAACGGGTGATAAATCGGGTAAAAATTTGTTCAGTAAACCATAAGCTAGATTTGCCACCCAATAGAACGGGGGTTAAATAATTACCCAAAGTAAGCATGAACACTACAATACTGCCCGACACAATGGCAGGCTTGGCATGCGGGATAATAATATTCCATAAGATTGATAGCCCATTACCGCCTAAGTCATACCCTGCTTCTATATAGCTGTCATCCAAACTATCTAGTGTCGATGTGAGCGGAACAACCATGAATAACATGCTGGTATATACCAAACCTAACATGATAGTCGCGTCGGTATAAAGAAACTCGATCGGCCCATCTGCAAGCCCTGTATATTGTAAAAAAGAACTTAGAATGCCGCTTTCGCGCAATAAAATCATCCACCCATAGGTGCGCACCAATTCACTAACCCAAAAGGGGATGAGGCACAGAATAAACAAGAGACCCTTAGCACGGCCACGCAACATTTTGGCAATATAATAAGAGATCGGAAAAGCAATGATTAAAGTAATGATGGTTGCCAATATGGACATAATTGCAGTGCGCAAAAACGTATTCCAATATAAAGGCTCGGCAAAAAACTCGACAAAATTACCAACGCCATATTCATACACTCTTGGGGCAACTCTTTCTTGTAAGGAAATGTTGAACATGGTGAGTTGTGGCAAAATGACTAATAATATTAGCCACAATAATATGGGCGCTAATAATGAGTAGAAGCCAAGTTTTATAGGGGTCGATTTGTCGGATGTAATGGACATGGTCATGCCCCAACTTTGGCAGTTGAATAAGATCTAACTTGCTCGGCGGGAAATGATATTTGCAAATTTGCGCCTGCTTTTAAATGCATAAATTCCGCAGTTTGTGGTAATTTTACAGTCAGCTCACCGCCTGAATTTTTTTCTTTAACCAAAAGTTGAGAATTCGCACCATCAAATAGAATATTGGTAACCGTAACATCCAACTGGTTTTGTGCTGCTTTTGAACTGGTGGATTGCGAAATTTCGATAGCCTCAGGACGCACAAAAATTTCGATTTCTTCATTAATAGTTAGTTTGCTGTCATTAGAATTTTGACAAGCGAAAGTTAGCCCTGTTTGGGTTTTAACGGTTAAGGCATGGCTAGATATTTCGGTAATATTGCCAATCCAACGGTTGCTATCGCCTATAAAGCCAGCAACAAAGGCATTTTGTGGGTTGAAATAAAGCTCTTTTGGGTCGCCGACTTGAGAAAATCGCCCCCGATCCATCACCGCTACCTGATCGCTCATAACTAACGCTTCAGATTGGTCGTGGGTGATATATACAAATGTGGTGTCAAATTCTTTTTGTAATTGCTTTAATTCGACTTTCATATGCTCGCGTAGTTTTAAATCAAGTGCGCCGAGCGGTTCGTCTAACAATAAAACATCTGGGTTGAGTACCAAACAACGGGCAATCGCAATTCGCTGTTTTTGCCCACCAGAAAGCTGATTTATTTGCTTAAAACCGCTATCGGGTAAATTAACACGGGCTAAAACTTCATCGGTTTTTCTTTTAATTTCTGCTTTATCTGTGCCTTGCATGCGCAGACCATAGGCAATATTTTCGGCGACATTCATATTTGGAAATAAAGCCAAATGCTGAAACACCATATTGACAGGTCGCTTGTTTGGGGCAACACCGATCATCGACTTGCCTTTAGTTACCGTGCGGGCGCCTGCGCCCTGGCAAATCTCCAGGATGACCGCGCGGCGTCCTCGGCGGTGGCGCACCAGTGCACCTGCCCGCCCGACGCCAGCACGTTCT
>JABSRY010000312.1 GCA_013214985.1 Hyphomicrobiales bacterium | reverse complement strand
CATATTGTTTAGTGATAGGTAGAATTGTAGTATTGGTAGTTAGGCCAATATCGGCCTTACCTTGTGCGACCGCTAAGAAAATTTCATTTTCTGATTGGTAACCTTGGTAATTGCTTTCTTCGCCCCATTCTTTAGCAATTTTTAGCCATTCTTGCTCTTGAACTGTACCCACAGCACCTGCAACGCGTTTTCCGCGAATGTCTTCAAAAGTTTTAATACCGCTGTTTACGTTTACAACACCCTGTGCATAATAAATAGCGTATGGAATTGAAAAGCCAACTGTACGAGCGCGGGCTAGACTATCTGAAGTACCGCCAAACACAACATCTGCTCTGCCTGTTACAATTACTGGTAGGCGTTCTGCCCAAGTTACAGGTAAAATTTCTGCATCTACTTCTAGCGCAGCTGCAAGGTCGTTGCAATATTCTACATCAAAACCAGCTGGCTCGTTTTTTTCATTACGGTAGCCGATTGGTGGAAAATCAAGAACAACACCACAACGTAGTGTACCTCTATCAATTACATCATCTAGCGTATCGGCATAAGTTGGTGCTGCAATTAAAGTTGTTAATGCGGCTATTATAGCGAATTTTTTAAGCATAGTATCCTCCCAAGATGTTTGCTTTTTAACATTCAATTAGCAACATATGGGATATTGTATCCAAAATCCATAAATATTTTTAAAACTTATGCTTTTTGCATTATTTTATTTTTTGAGCTTAGTATATGGGTTAATTTTCGAATTCACGAAAGTGGTCTAACGCTTGGTCTAGATGCGCAATGAAAGTGCGGGGCGCTAACGATAAATCATACATTTTATTGGTGACCAATACCAACTGGTCGCTCGGCAATTCGGGGCTAGAAATGGGAATGAACACCAACGCGCCTGAGCGTCGTTCGATCTGCATACCCAATCGAGTTTGAAAACCAATATATTTACCCTCGGCAGCTAGTGATTTCATAAATTTAAGCGAATTGGCCTTAACCAAAGTTTTTGGCTGTAAGTCTAACTCTTTAAATGCATTGGTTAGAATTTGGCCAATAGACAGGTTTTCGTTAGGCATGACCATTGGATACAAAACACACTGCGCTAATGTACAGCTTTTTTGTTTTGCAATGGGGTGTTTGGGCGATACAACGGCGCCTATCTTAAGTTCTTGGCAATTGACAAAATCTAACTCATCATGATGGGGTACGTTAAACCCCATACCAACATGAACTTCAGCTGCGGTAATGGCTTCCATAACGCGGGTGGAGGAGCTAACTTGCAATTCGATTTGTATGCCTGGATAGGTTTGTTGAAACCGTGATATTACAGGTGCCATCAACGATTCTGCGACGCTTTCGACAACCGCGATTTTGACGATGCCGCGCTTTAAGCCGCTTAAATCATCTAACGCATCTAATGCGGATTCAAAATCTGCCAAGGCGCGTTTGGCATGTACAAGTAATATTTCACCCGCTTCAGAGAGTTTAATACCACGGCCAATACGGTCAAATAATTGTAAACCAAAATGATCTTCTAAATTAAGAATTTGGCGGTTAACCGCCGATGAAACAACATTTAGCCCCCTTGCAGCACCGCGAATAGAGCCAACACGTGCTACCTCGACAAAATAACGTAAAGCAGGTGAATAAAATACATGAGCGGACTTATTTTTCATCAGGTTTCCTATTATTGATGCCATAAAGACATCAATATAATTACTTTATAATCCTTTTAAGTGCAATTATAATCTGACATTCTATAATTAAAAGAATTTGAGCATAGAGGAATTTATATTGGGTGCTTTAACAACACATATTTTAGACACGGCACAGGGAATTCCTGCTGCAGGTGTAAAAATTGAGCTTTGGTTTAATGACGGCAAAGAACGCAAGCTTTTAAAAACTGCTGTGACAAACCAAGATGGACGTTTAGATGCGCCTGCGATTGAAGGGGATGCCTTTATCAATGGTAAATATGAGCTTAGGTTTTTTATTGGCGATTATTTTGGCGATAAGAATGAACCCGCATTTTTAGACATTATTCCGATTTGTTTTGGTGTGTCTAATAGTGATGGCCATTATCATGTACCTTTATTGGTTTCGCCTTATAGTTTTTCTACCTATAAAGGCAGCTAAAGATGACAAAAAACACTGTTGAATTTGTTAGAAATGGCAAAAAAGTTACTTTAACGGACATTGTCCCTACCGATAGTTTACTTGACTATTTACGGCTAACTGAAGGTAGTTATGGTACAAAAGAAGGCTGTGGTGAAGGCGATTGCGGGGCCTGTACCGTAGTTTTAGGACGCCACCTCGATGGCAAAATGCAATATAGACCTGTGAATAGCTGCATATACTTTATTGGTATGGTGGATGGGCAGGAGGTTATTACAGTTGATGATTTGGCCGATAGTAATGGAGAGTTACACCCTGTTCAAGCCGCGATGGTAGAAAAAAATGCTGCACAATGCGGGTTTTGTACACCTGGTTTTGTTATGGCATTATTTGCTTTATACCATGATGAAGATGCCGTTACGCGTGAAAAAGTGACTGATCAACTTGCAGGTAACTTGTGTCGCTGCACGGGGTATCGACCGATTGTTGATGCTGCGATTGACGCTTGCCAAAATAAAGTTGAAGATAAATTTTCGAAGCAGATGGTTGCCAATGCAAAAATACTAAGCGCATTACAAAATGATGATTTATTTATTGGCAATGACCAACGGTTTTTTGCTGCACCAAAATCGGCTAAATCTTTAAGTGATCTTTATGCAAAACATACCGATGCTACCCTTGTTTCGGGCGCGACGGATGTTGGCTTATGGGTTACCAAAAAGCTGATGGATTTGCCTAAAATTATATTTATTGGTGATGTGGCTGAATTAAACCAAATTGAAGACAGTGCAACACAACTGACTATTGGGGCTGCGGTTACCTATGCAGATGCTGAAATTGCGATAAATAGTATAGATGACGATATTGCAGAAACGGTCAGGCGCATCGGCTCTAAACAAGTTAGAGAATCAGGCACAATTGGTGGCAATATTGCCAATGGGTCGCCAATTGGGGACATGCCGCCAATATTGATTGCGATGGGCGCCAAAATATACCTGCAAAAAGCGATGGTAACGCGAGATTTGATGGTTGAAGACTTTTTTATTGCTTATGGAAAGCAGGATATTGAATCTGGTGAATTTTTAACTAAATTTACTATTCCAAAATTAAAGAATAATGAATATTTTAGATGCTTTAAAATTTCTAAACGGTTTGACCAAGATATATCTGCTGTTATGGCGGCATTTCATTTTACGATTGATGACGGGGTGATTAACAGCTCTAGAATAGCATTTGGTGGCATGGCTGCAACGCCAAAGCGTGCCTTGGCAACGGAAGCAGCTTTGCAAGGACGCGTAATTGCTGACATAGGACAAAGTGACAAATTATTTGATAAGTTAGCTGAAGATTTTAGCCCACTGAGTGATATGCGGGCCAGTGCCGAATATCGGTTAAAGGTTGTGCGTGGGTTATTGTTTAAGGCCTTAAATGAAGTGGCGAGTGTAGCCAATAAAGTTGAACAACCTAATATGCGGGTTATTGGAAAAAGGGGCGCATGACATGGCAAAATTAGCAACGGTTGGCAAAAGCCACAAACATGACAGCGCAAAACTACATGTAAGCGGAACTGCAATTTATATTGATGATATGCGTGAAATGACAGGCTTGGTGCATGTTGCGCCAGGATATGCCGCAGAAACTTGTGGCGAAATTATTTCGATTGATTTGGAAGCAGTCAAAAAATCGGCAGGGGTTATATGCGTTTTAACGGTTGATGATATCCCCGCGATTAATGATTGTAGCCCAGTGATGGGTGATGACCCAATATTTGCTGAGGGTGAAATTTTATTTCATGGGCAGGTTGTCTTTGCGGTGGTTGCAAAAACCCGAGATTTGGCAAGACGTGCGACCAAAAAAGCCATTATAAAAATTAATGCCAAAACACCGATGATTACGGCTGCTGACGGTCGAAAACATGATGCATCGGTTTTTCCTGC
>JABSRY010000311.1 GCA_013214985.1 Hyphomicrobiales bacterium | reverse complement strand
TAGGCCAACGGTTTGTAAGGCGTTTTTAATATGCGATACATCACCGCTTAAATATTCGGTCCAAAAAGTTAAGTTTTCAATGACGGTCAAGTTTTTCTTTAAGGCATCTTGATGGCTAATAAAGTGAGAAACCCCAATAACCCCATCGGCACGCGGTGTTTTTGCATTGCCCATAAATATTCTAATTTTGCCCGTTCTTATATGGTCTGCGCCCGCAAGCAATTGTAGCATTGTGGTTTTGCCGCTGCCGTTTGGGCCTTTTAACAACAAAGCTTCACCCGATTTGAGTTCAAACCCAATATCTTCAAATAATAATCGATCACCCTTTTGGGCGCTTAAATTAGTGACTTTTAGTAGGTTTATTTTCATATATTTCAGAATTTGATAGCGGGTTAAATTTTTAGAATTTCATTATAAGCCGAATTCATAGTTTATTTATACATTTTTATAAGAGTTGATTTTAAACGAAGTGGTTACAAAAGTTAAGTGGACAATTTGTCACTAGGGTAAAAATTAGCCATTGAATGGTTAATAAACCTTACAAAAAACAACAATAAACGCGGGTTTTATCACTTGGGGCTGGAATATAGTTTAAAATGATTCTATAAGTGCCATGTAATTCAATAAAATAATCGTGGCGATACTCCCTATCAGTTCCAATCACAGATTAGAATTTGTATTTGCCACCACAAATAAGAGGGTTCTTATTCAATGAAAACACCCCTAGATTCAATTGATAGTTTCAACTGTCGCCGTGAGCTTAAGGTCGGTGGCAAAACATATGTTTACTTCGACTTAAAAGCTGCCGAAGAAAATGGTCTTACAGGCATTTCAAAAATGCCAAATTCTTTAAAAGTTGTTTTAGAAAACCTACTGCGTTTTGAAGATGGTAGATCAGTCACAAAAGAAGATATTATAGCCGTTGCTAAATGGGTAGAAAATTGCCACAGCGATGCCGAAATAGCCTACCGCCCAGCACGTGTTTTAATGCAAGATTTTACTGGCGTACCTGCCGTGGTGGATTTAGCCGCAATGCGCGCCGCAATGGAGAAAATCGGTGAAGATCCAAAGAAAATCAACCCATTAGTACCCGTCGATCTAGTGATTGATCACAGTGTGATGGTCGATAATTTTGGCACACCGCAATCATTTGAAAAAAATGTCGAAATCGAGTTTGAACGTAATAAAGAGCGTTATGAATTTTTACGTTGGGGCGCTACAGCATTTGAAAACTTCCGTGTTGTGCCTCCTGGAACAGGTATTTGTCATCAAGTTAACTTGGAATATTTAGCCCAAGCGGTTTGGACGCGTGAGCAAACTTTAGATGGTAAAACAGTTGAAGTTGCTTATCCAGATACGTTGGTAGGTACAGATAGCCATACAACTATGGTAAACGGCATGGCCGTTTTAGGTTGGGGCGTTGGCGGTATTGAAGCTGAAAGCTCTATGCTTGGCCAACCGATTTCTATGCTTGTGCCAGATGTTGTAGGTTTTAAACTAACGGGTAATATGCCTGAAGGCACAACCGCAACAGATATGGTTTTAACCATTGTTGAAATGTTGCGCGGTCTAGGCGTGGTTGGTAAATTTGTCGAATTCTTTGGCCCAGGTCTTGATGATCTAACCCTAGAAGATCAAGCGACAAACGCAAATATGGCACCCGAATATGGCGCGACTTGCGGTTTCTTCCCAATCGATAAAGATACGCTTAAATTTTTACACCATACAGGCCGTGATGAAGACCGTATTGCACTGGTTGAAGCTTATTCTAAAGTGCAAGGTATGTTCCGCGATGAAAATACAGTAGATCCAATTTTCTCTGATACGCTTGAACTTGACCTTGGCGAGATTGTACCGTGTATCTCTGGCCCTAAACGCCCGCAAGACCGTATTAAACTAGATGCTGCTGCCCAAGCTTTCCCTGTTATCATGGACAATGAATTTAATCTTGCTGGTCAAGAAAACAAACGGGTTGCTCTTGTTGGTAAAGATCATGATCTTGGTAACGGCGATGTCGTTGTTGCAGCGATTACCTCTTGTACCAATACATCAAACCCATCTGTGCTTATTGCAGCAGGTTTGGTTGCTAAAAAATGTAATGAACTTGGCATTAAGCCAAAACCATGGGTTAAAACTTCTTTAGCACCAGGTTCGCAAGTGGTTACCGATTATCTAGAAGCAGCTGGCCTGCAAAAAGAATTAGACGATCAAGGCTTTAACCTTGTGGGTTATGGTTGTACAACTTGTATTGGTAACTCAGGCCCACTAGACCCTGCATACGTAAAAGCCATTGCCGAAAATGATTTGGTTGCATGTAGCGTTCTTTCTGGTAACCGTAACTTTGAAGGGCGTATTAGCCCAGATGTGCGCGCTAACTTCTTGGCATCACCGCCTTTGGTAGTTGCATATTCAATTGCTGGTAACTTAAATGTCGATATCACTAAAGATGTGATTGCAGTCGATAAAGACGGTAATGATGTTTATCTTAAAGACATTTGGCCTTCTAACCATGAAGTTGCCGAAATTGTTAGCAAATGTATCACGCGCGAAATGTTTGTAAAACGCTATGCGGATGTGTTCCTTGGCGATAAATATTGGCAAGCCATTAAAGTTGAGGGCGGCCTTACTTATAATTGGAGCGATTCTAGTACCTATATTCAACATCCACCTTATTTTGAAGGCATGGGTGCTGAACCAACACCATTACCACCGATCGAAAAAGCACGCGTAATGGCGCTTTTGGGTGATAGTATCACAACCGATCATATTTCTCCTGCGGGTCAGTTCAAACCAGATCACCCTGCTGGGCAATATTTGGTAGAACGCCAAGTTGCACCTAAAGACTTTAACTCATACGGCTCACGCCGTGGTAGCCATGAAGTTATGATGCGCGGTACTTTTGCTAATATTCGTATTAAAAATGCTATGATCCCAGGTTCAGAAGGTGGCGTAACCCGTCATTACCCATCTGGCGATGATATGTGGATTTATGATGCGAGCCAAAAATACAAAGCAGATGGCGTGCCATTGATTGTATTTGGTGGTAAAGAATATGGTACAGGCTCAAGCCGTGATTGGGCAGCTAAGGGTACAAATCTATTAGGTGTTCGTGCGGTTGTTACCGAAAGCTTTGAGCGTATCCATAGGTCAAACCTTGTTGGTATGGGCGTATTGCCATTACAATTTAAAGATGGTACATCGTGGAAATCACTAGGTTTAATTGGCTCAGAAGTCATCACCGTCAATGGTGTCGATAATTTGTCCCCACTTTGCGATTTAAGCCTATCCATCGAATATGCAAATGGCGATAAAAAAGAAGTACCTGTACTTTGCCGCATCGATACACTTGATGAGCTAGATTATGTTCAAAATGGTGGCATCCTTCAATATGTGCTACGCGATCTTGCAAAATAGATTGACGATATTGAGTTTGATTACACATAAATGATTTTAAAACCACCTCTTTTGAGGTGGTTTTTTATATAGGAGCCAGCAATGGATCAAATTAAATTTGTGCATTTATCAGATATAGATGAAAATGCTATTATTGATTTAATGAATAATGAAGAAGTTGGTAAATTATTACCTTTACTCAAAGAAGGTTTTACGTCAGAACATTGCAAAGCCTTTGTAAAAGCTAAAAAAAATTATGGGATGAGCACGGGTTTGGCCCTTGGGCATTTGTCATAAATGGTAAATTTGCTGGTTGGGGCGGCATTCAGCCCGAACAAGGCGAGGCCGATTTTGCATTAGTGCTGCATCCAAATTTTTGGGGTTTGGGTCGTAAGATATTTAGCAAAATAAAAGATCAAGCATTCAACCAAATGAATCTTGCATCCATTACTATTTTATTTCCACCCACACGTAATAATTCTCGTGCAATTACACGCTTTGGTTTTGTTGAAGATGGTAAGGTGAATGTTGACGGCGAAGTTTTTATTCGGTTCAGGCTTAATAAACCTATAGTTATACACGCCTCACTCCAAGACCCGAAAGTCTTGATGTGATATTATACGGAAATTATCTGTAACTTGATCTCG
>JABSRY010000310.1 GCA_013214985.1 Hyphomicrobiales bacterium | reverse complement strand
AAACAAACACCAAACCAACTGGTTTTTCGGGCGTGCCGCCTGTTGGGCCAGCAATACCCGTTACAGATAATGCAATATTGGCATCGCTGTTTTTTAAAGCGCCGCATGCCATTTCATAAGCGACCTGTCTTGAAACCGAACCGTGTTTTACAAAAACTTCTTTAGGAATATTGAGTAAATGTTTTTTTAGAGCATCGCTATAAACCAAAAAGCCGCCCTCAATAACCTTACTAGCACCCGAAACTTCGGTTAGTGCGGCAGAAATCAACCCACCAGTGCAGCTTTCGGCGACAATAATTTTATATTTTTTGTCAGAACAAGATTTAATAATATTTTCACTTAAGTTATTGATTTCACTATCAAACATAATATTTCCTTTAGTATAAAATTTATAGATCGTCTAAATAATCTGACTTAATTGCAATCGTAGCCGTTGCATAAGCGGCAATGCCTTCTTTGCGGCCAGTAAAACCCAACCCCTCACTGGTTGTGGCTTTTACGGCAACCCTGCTCACATCTAAGCCTAAAATTTCTGCCACACAATTCCGCATTCTTTCGCGTACTGGGCCAATTTTAGGAAATTCGCAAACCAATGTAATATCCACGTTAACAATTTTAGCACCAATTTCTGCAACAAGACCAACAGCATGTTTTAAAAACTGGTCAGATTTTGCGCCCTTCCACTTCATATCACTGGGTGGAAAGTGCGAGCCAATATCCCCATTTGCAATGGCGCCTAATATAGCATCTGTTAATGTATGCAAACCCACATCAGCGTCGCTATGACCCTTTAATTTTTTATTGTGTGGTACTTTCACCCCACATAAAATAACATGATTGCCTTCTTCAAACGCATGTACATCAAAGCCAAAACCTGTTCTAAATTCTATCATATGTCACCATTTAATAATGCGAGTTTTGCATTTGCCCATAAAAAATCTTCTGGATGGGTAATTTTTATATTTTGATTTGTACTTTTAACCAATTTAACCGAAATATCAAAATATTCAAAGATTGCCGCATCATCGGTAAATAATTTATTTTCACCCATTTGTGATACATCGGCATGCGCTTTAATAATTGTATTAAAATCAAAAGCTTGCGGGGTTTGTGCTGCCCATAAACAATCTCTATCCAATGTTTTATCTATATATTCATCTTGCTTATTTTTAACCGATTTTATCGTGTCAGTGATAGGAGTAGCAGCAATTGCGCCTAAATATTGATCGCATGCTGCAATCAAATCATCAATCAAACTCGTGGTTAAAAATGGCCTAGCACCATCGTGAATTAAAATATTTTGCGGTGCCAAATGCGATATCGCTTTTAAACCATGCGTTACCGAATATTGACGTTCCGTGCCACCAAAACTATGGGGTAATATTTTTGTAGCATCTAATTGGGCAATAACGCTTTCATATAAAGCAACATCATCGGGGTGAATCACCACCAATATTTTATCTATTTTCTGATGATTGATAAAATTATTAATGGTATGCCACAAAACAGGCTTATCGCCGATTAATTGATACTGTTTTGGCACATCACCGCCAGCACGGCTACCGCGGCCACTTGCGACAATTAATGCGGCATTTATAAGAGTCATTTTTTTTAATCCCAACTATCAAATTGATATTTTAATTATTTCTATATCATATTCTTTTAGTTTTTTACGCAAAGTATTGCGGTTTAACCCCAAAATTTTTGCAGCCTTAATTTGGTTACCAGCGGTTTGCTCTAACACAAAGCGTAATAAGCTCGGTTCAACTTCAGATAAAAATAATTTATATAGATCGTCATTATCGTGAATATCTTGGCTGTCAAAGCAGTTTTCCAACCAAAAGCGCAACGACTTATCTAAATTGGCAATATTATCTTGGCTTATAACTTCGCCGACGGGTTGTTCATGTGCCATTTCGGCGGCGACAATATCATCAGTTACTTCATCTTGCGGATATAGAGCAACAATACGCTTTACCATATTTTCTAACTGTCTGATATTGCCTGGCCAATCAAATTCTTTTAATTTATTGATCGCATCCAATGTGAATATTTTACTACCAAGCCCTTGTTTTTCAGCCTGTTTAAGAAAATGATTTACCAAATCTGCTATATCATCTTTACGGGCTCTTAGAGCTGGTAAGTTAATAGGCACAACATTTAGGCGATAATATAAATCCTCCCTAAACTGCCCAGACCTAATTAGCTGTGTCAAATCTTGATGGGTTGCTGCAATGATTCTAATGTTGGTTTTTATAGGTTTAACCCCGCCAACCATAGTGAATTCACCTTCTTGTAACACGCGTAACAGCCTAGTTTGTGCTGACATTGGCATATCGCCAATTTCGTCTAAAAACAAAGTGCCACCTTCGGCTTGTTCGAACCTGCCCGAATTACGGCTATTCGCGCCAGTAAACGCGCCTTTTTCGTAACCAAAAAGCTCTGATTCGATAAGATCTTTGGGGATTGCAGCCATATTTACAGCAACAAATGGCCCGTTTTTTCTTTTACCAAAATCATGCAACACACGCGCCACTAATTCTTTACCTGTGCCCGACTCCCCCGCAATCATTGCCGTTAAATCTATCTGCGTTAAACGCGCTATGATACGATAAATATCTTGCATAGCGTGGCTGCGGCCAATTAATGGCAAATCATCATTTACAGATTGTCTGTGTTTAGGTTTAACAGCACCAGCACGGGCCGATTGGATGGCCCGCTTTGATATGGAAACCAAATCATTCAGATCAAACGGTTTGGCTAAATATTCATAAGCACCTTTTTCAGCAGCGGTAATAGCCGTTAAAACTGTATTTTGTGCACTCATAATAATCACGGGCAATTCGGGGCGCTTTTTCTTAATACGCGGCAACAAATCAAACCCGCTTTCGTCTGGCATGCCAACATCGGATATGACCAAATCACCATAGCCACTTTCGACCCACGACCATAAAGTACTTGCGTTACTAGCCGCCCGAACCCTAAAGCCAGCGCGGGTAAGCGCATGGGTTAGCACGGTACGAATTGCGGCATCATCATCTGCTATTAATACTTCTTCCACGGCTATTTTCCTTCGTCTAATAATGGAAATAATATACGAAATTTCGCACCTGATTTATCACCAATATAATCTATTACTGCGCTATGATCCGCCACCAGCTTAGCGACCAATGCTAAACCCAAGCCTTTACCACCTGCTTTATTAGTTACAAAAGCATCATATATATGCGGTAAAAACTCGGCAGATATGCCCTTACCATTATCTTCTATGGTTAGCTCATAAGGCAAGCTTAGAGGCTTTTCACGCCCTGCAATTTTTAATTTCAAACCTGCTTTATAGGCCGTTGTTATTTTAATTTTTGCATTTGGTACATCTTCTATTGCTTCGCAGGCATTTTTAATTAGATTAAGTAAAATTTGAATTAGTTCATCTTTATTGCCGCTAATTTGTGGTAAACTCGGGTCATAATGCTCTACAAATTGAACATGTTTGCCAAAGCCATTTTCGGCCAATTTTTTAACATGATCAATAAGCGTATGTAAATTTATCGAATCAAACTCAGGCAAACGCCCTTCTGAAAACTGCTCCATTTGATCGATAAGATTACATATGCGGTCTGTTTCATCGCAAATTAAGGTGGTTAGCGCTTTATCATCGGTATCTGCGGTAGCACCCAATAATTGAGCCGCACCGCGAATACCCGAAAGAGGGTTTTTTATTTCATGTGCCAAAATTTCGGCCATATTCGAAATAGATTTTGTGGTATTGCGGCTAAGAATTTGAGATTCAATCATATTCGCCATACCACGTTCAATAAACATGATGCTCATATTTTTTATCGGCTCATCATCTGAGGTGTTTTCTAACAATGACGATTGAATATCTACGATTTTAGTAAGCTGTAAGCGCGGAATTTCGAACTGAATTTCATATTCATTTACTGCAACTTGTTTATCAAACACTTGTTTTATTAAGTGTAGTAATGGGCTATCAAATGTGACAAGGTCGCTAATATTTTGACGCAGCAAAATTGTTGCGCTCATTTTAAAAAAA
>JABSRY010000031.1 GCA_013214985.1 Hyphomicrobiales bacterium | reverse complement strand
GTCGGAAATGATGAAGAATGCCGTTGCAGGCATGCTTGAAGCCATGCCCGATCAAACGCTTATTTTTGCGCCACATGCCAATAGCTATAGGCGATTGCGCAAGGGTAGCTATGCGCCAACTTTTGCCGCTTGGGGGTATGAAAACCGCACCACCGCCATCCGCATACCTGGTGGATCGAGCAACGCGCGCCGTATTGAACACAGGGTTGCAGGCGGCGATTCTAACCCTTATTTGGTATTGGCTGCTATTTTAAGCGCCGCTTTAGAAGGCATTGAAAATAAACTTCAACCCACGCCCCCCATTGTTGGGGAAGCCTATTTGAAAGATTTACCACCCTTGGCTGCCAGTTGGGCGGATGCGGTTGAAAAATTTGAAGAAAGTGCTCTAATTGCACGCCAATTATCGCCTTTATTACAAGGCCAAATGGTCGAATGTAAGCGCCAAGAAATGGAAGTGTTTGCGCAAAAAGTTACTGACTTTGAATATGAAAGCTATTTAGCAACTCTATAATTTATCGCGCATAGAATAATATAACATAGCCAAAATAAGCAATGGTGTGCGCATGAGCGTTCCGCCAGGAAAGCGCATATTAGGCACTTTTGCCATTAGGTCAAACCGTTCGGCCTGCCCTGCTATGGCATCGGCAGCAATTTGCCCCGCCAATGTTGCCATCGCAACCCCGTGACCAGAAAAACCAGAAAGGCTTAAAATATTGCCTTTAAGCCGCTCAAAATGTGGCATTCTGCTCATGGTAATACCCAATGTGCCACCCCAGGAATAATCTATTTGAATGTCTTTTAATTGCGGAAAAATTTGCCCTAACGGCTTGCGTACTTTACGGGCTATGTCTTTCGGAAAACGATAACCATAAGATTCTGTACCGCCAAATAGCAAGCGCCCATCATCCGAGAATCTAAAATAATTGACTACAAATTTACTGTCGGCAACCGCATAATTATGACTAATTAATTTTTCTCGTTGCTCTAGAGGTAGTGGTTTGGTGGCTACAATATAGTTATTAATTGGCATGACCACGGAGGCTACTTTTTTATTTAAATCGCCCAAATAGCCATTACAAGCCAAAATTACATATTTTGCATTAATAATGGCATTTTCTGTGGTTATAATTGCTGGCGAAGTTTGTTCAATATCCTGCACTAAGCTTTGCTCAAAAATGCGAACGCCCGCAGCCTTTGCCATGCGGGCTAAACCAAATGCAAATGCAAGCGGGTTTATATGTCCTGCTCCCATATCCAACGTGCCGCCAAAGTAGGCGTCGCTGTCTATTAGGCTACGAATTTCATCTTGTTCAAGGCCACGTATTTTATCATAACCATAGTCATCTTGTAGTTTTTTGGCATAATCCAAACTATCTGCGACATATCTTTTACGGTGATCGGCGTGGATAATGCCATCATGAAAATCGCATTCAACAAGCTCATCTTTAGCCAATTTTCGTACTAAATCTACCGATTGATTGGCTATTTTCCATAGTTTTAGGGCATCATCTTTGCCCATTAATGGCTCTAACTCGTCTTGATCAAGCCGCTGGCCTTGGCCGACTTGCCCGCCATTGCGCCCAGACGCACCAAAGCCAATGCGCTGCGCATCTAACAATATAACATCATAGCCTTTTTGTGCTAAATGCAACGCGCTTGAAAGCCCCGTATAGCCACCGCCAACGATACAAATATCACATTTTAACGCGCCGTTTGCTTTTGGAAACATACCCAACTGATGAGAAACAGCAGCATAATAGGACGGCGGATATTCGGCCATACGGTCATTTATGGTGAGTAAGTTCATTTTGCCTCTAGCAAACCATCTGCTTGTAATTTTGCATAGGTAAGATTAAGCGCAATAGTAGCGCGTTCCACCAATGTATCAATTTCGGCAGGTGTAATAATTAACGGCGGTGCTATTATCATTCGGTCGCCAACATGGCGCATAATCAGGCCATTGGCAAAACAGAATTCGCGGCATATTGTGCCAATAGTTCCTTCATCCGTTTTAAATTTTGCACGGGTGGCTTTGTTGGGGGTTAAAACCAATGCTGCCATAAGGCCGATGGATTTTGCTTCGCCTACCAATGGGTGATCGGCCAATGTTGCAAATTTTTTTTAAAAATATGGCGCAGCAACATCGCGCACATGTCCGATAATATTTTCTTCTTCTATTATACGCAGATTTTCGAGTGCTACTGCTGCTGCAACGGGATGGCCAGAATAGGTGTAGCCGTGGTTAAAATCGCCAGATGCGCCAATTACCTTGGCGATTTCATCACTTACTATAGAGCCACCAATGGGGATATAGCCTGATGATAAACCCTTGGCTATGGTCATAATATCGGGTTTAATGCCTAATGTATCTGAGCCAAACCAATTGCCCGTTCGACCAAAACCGCAAATCACCTCATCGGCAATTAGTAATATTTCGTGGGCGTCGCAAATGCGCTGAATCTCTGGCCAATAGGTTGCGGGCGGAATGATAATACCCCCTGCGCCTTGTATCGGCTCGGCAATAAATGCTGCAACATTATCTTCGCCTAGCTCGGCTATTTTTGCTTCTAACTGACGGGCGCGTTCTAGGCCAAATTGGGCTGGGTCTGTATCGCCGCCCTCATCATACCAATGTGGCTGATCGATATAATCTATATCTGGTATTGGCAAACCGCCCTGTGCATGCATGCCTGCCATGCCGCCCAAACTTGCGCCGCCTAAGGTCGAGCCATGATATGCATTGTGCCGAGAAATTATGGTTTTTTTGTTTGGCTTGCCTTTGGATGCCCAATAGTGGCGCACCATTCTAATATTTGTATCATTGGCTTCGGAGCCAGAACTCGCATAAAATACACTATTTAGATGCTCTGGTGCTAGCTCGGCTAATTTAGCGGACAATGCGATTACTGGCACATGTGAGGTTTGAAAAAATGTATTATAATAAGGCAATTGTTGCATTTGTCTTGCTGCTACATCGGCTAATTCTTTTCGGCCATAGCCGATATTGACACACCATAAACCCGCCATGCCATCTAAATATTGCATGCCTTCGGAATCTGTTAAAGTCACGCCATCTGCATAGGTGATTATCCGCACGCCTTTTTTGGCTAAGGCATCATTATCGGTAAACGGGTGCATATGATGGGCTGCATCTAGCTCTTGTAATTCTGCGGTTGGTAGATGGTTTATAATTTTGTTCATAATAACCTCGTCGTCAAACGTTTAATAGTAAATGCTCACGTTCCCATGGCGATATTTCTTTTTGATATTCATCATTTTCAGCGTGTTTTATATCGCAGTAAACTTGGCAAAATTCTGTGCCTAATATTTGCCTAATTTCATTGGCTTCTTCAAACAAATCAAGCGCCAAATTTAGGCTAGGTGGCAGCGGAAAATCGCATTCCCATACTTCTTTTTGTGCAGCTGGCCTTGGTTTTATTTTATTGACCATGCCCAAATAGCCGCAGGCCAAACTGGCTGCAATTGCCAAATATGGGTTACAATCCATACCGCTTACGCGGTTTTCGACCCGCCTTGCAGATGGTGCCGAATAAGGTATACGCAAGCCTGTTGTACGGTTATCGGCCGCCCATTCTAAATTTGCAGGGGCGCTTTGGCCTTCGACAGTTATACGGCGATACGAGTTTACATAAGGCGCTAATAGCGGAATTACCTGCATTAAATGCTTTTGCGATCCGCCAATGAAATGGGTAAATTCTTCGGTTTCTTCGCCCATTTCGGTAGAGAATATATTTTGCCCCGTTTTTATATCAATTATGCTTTGATGCAAATGCATTGCGCTGCCTGGCTCATCGCGCATTGGCTTGGCCATAAAGGTAGCAAATATGCCATGTTTATGTGCTGCCTCGCGTATGGCGCGTTTAAAATAAAACACCTGATCGGCCAAATCTAACGGGTCACCATGGCTTAGGTTAATTTCAATTTGCCCTGCGCCGCCTTCTTGAATAATCGTATCAATTTTTAAACCCTGCGCCTCGGCATAATCATAAATAGTATCAATTATGGGGCTGAATTCATCTACCGCTGCCATCGAATATACCTGACGGCTTGCACCCGTGCGCCCTGTTCTGCCGACGGGCGGCTCGATAAGCTCATTTGGGTCTATATTGGGTTTGGTTAGGTAAAACTCTAGCTCTGGTGCCACAACGGGCTGCCAACCTTTTGCTGTATATAAATCTAATACTCTGCGCAAAACATTACGCGGTGCCAGTTCAACCCGCTCGCCATCGCGTGTTTCAATATCACATATCACTTGCAGCGTGATATCTTCTGCCCATGGCACAGCAGCGGCTGTCGACATATCTGGTATTAATACAATGTCGGGTTCCATCCACTGATTTTCGATTTTCATATCGACATAAATGCCCGAAATGGTTTGATAAAAAATGGAAATTGGCAAATAAAATTCGGCAGATGGGTCAAACTTATAAGCAGGCATGTTCTTTCCGCGTGAAATGCCCACCAAGTCAGGAATTATACACTCGACCTCTTGAAGGCTTGCATTGCCTTTATATTGCTTAAAAGCGTCAGAGAGATTTTTTTCCCATTTAGACGGTGTTTTTAATTGCTCCATAAAATATCCAATAATTCGAGTTGTTAAAAATATATGTCTTAAAAATATGCAGGTCAAGTAATTTGATCAAATTATTAAGCGCATAACATTTCCTGCACATATAACATACCTTGCTGTATATCTTCTTTAATTGCATTTTGCGCACCTAAAGCATCATTAGACAATAATGCTTCCATTAGCTCATTATGCATATCTGGTAAATTGCCAGTGCCATATTTGCCGCACATAATGCGCAATGATGGCCCTATTTGCAACCATAAAGACAGTGCCAATTTGTGCAAGATAGAGGCATTGGCAGCATCATAAAGGCAAAAATGAAATTCATAATTATATTGCAAATAGCCTTCTACATCGCCATTTGCAATTGCTATATCCAATTTCTTATCTATAAGCTTTAAATTTTTATTTATATCAATATTATTTTTTTGAACCGCCATAAACGCTAGCTGTGGCTCGATTGTCAAACGTGCGATGCGTATTTGCTCTAGTTTAAACAAATCCATAACAGGTACACAAATACGTCTATTTTCTAGCGCTTCAAGCGCACCTTCTGCGACCAGACGCCTTATAGCTTCTCGCACAGGGGTCATCCCTGCATTTAATTCTGCCTTCAAACCCAGTATAGTAATCGGCTGGCCAGGGCGCACAGCGCCAAAAAGTATCATATTTCTTAGTTTATGATAAATAGCTTCATGTTCGGGTTGTTTTGTATCGGTTTGAGGCATTATATACTTATCTTATTTTGGCAAATGTTCAAATGCTATTAGACCAAAATATAGGCCGTATAATAACTTTTTACATCTATAATATATTTTGTTCTTGCATTTTATCACATAATTTGATCAAATGATATTAATAATGTTAAACTATTAACAAAAAGGGAAAACTAATGAATAAAATTATTGTATCGCTAATCGCGACATTAATGGTTAGCACCAGTGTCGCACAAGCGGGCGAAGTGCGTGTGTATAATTGGTCGGACTATATTGACGAGTCATTGATAAAGAAATTTGAACAAGAAACGGGCGATAAATTAATTTATGACGTATTTGACACCAATGAATTATTAGAAACCAAATTGCTAGCGGGTGGCTCGGGTTATGATGTGGTAGTGCCATCTGCATCATTTTTACAACGTCAAATTAATATTGGGGTGTTTCAAAAGCTTGATTATGCAAAATTATCAAATGCATCAAACTTATGGAGTATCATTAAAGACCACACCAATAAATATGACCCAGATAATGCATATTCTATAAATTACATGTGGGGCACAACTGGCATTGGCATTAATGTCGATAAAGTTAAAGAAGTTTTGGGTGATGATGCGCCCGTTAATTCGCTTGCGCTAATTTTTGACCCAAAAAATATGAAAAAACTGGCTGCTTGCGGCGTGCATTTATTAGATGCCCCTGCCGAAATGATCCCCGCCGCGCTTAAATATATTGGTGAAGACCCAGATAGTAAAGACTTAGAAGTAATAGCAAAAGTTGAGCCTATATTTGCTGCAATCAGGCCATATGTAACTAAATTCCATTCTAGTGAATATGTTAATGCCCTAGCGAATGGCGACATTTGTGTGGCATTTGGTTACTCTGGCGATATTTTACAATCGCGCGACCGCGCTGCTGAAGCCGATAACGGCGTAAAAGTTACTTATAACATCGCTTCTGAAGGTGCGGTTATGTGGTTCGACCAAATGGCTATCCCTGCTGATGCACCAAACCCAGAAGGCGCTCATAAATTTCTTAACTTTATGTTAGATGCCAACAACATGGCAACTGCCTCTAATTATGTTTATTATGCCAATGGCAATTTGGCTTCACAAAAACTTCTGGAAAAAGAAGTATTGGAAGATGAAGGCATTTACCCAACAGATGCTACGCTTAATAACCTATTCACCACCACAGCTTATGGCTCAAAAGTACAAAGAAAAGTGACCCGTATGTGGACAAAGATAAAATCTGGTACATGATTATATAGTTTACGGCTCAGCTTTTACTGAGCCGTATTTTTTTAGGAACACTCTGTGTTAAGCAATGTTTATGACCATTTTTGAGCCGTGGAATGAAACCAATAGCAAACCCTTTATTGAATTTAGGGGTGTTAGCAAGCGTTTTGGCGCACTAACCGCTATTGATAATGTTAGCTTTAGTATTTATGAGCGCGAGTTTTTTGCTTTACTGGGGCCTTCTGGCTGTGGCAAAACCACATTAATGCGTATGTTAGGCGGGTTAGAAAAACCGAGCAAAGGTCAAATATTCATTGATGGGCAGGACATTAACACCATCCCTGCCAATAAGCGTAGTGTTAATATGATGTTTCAATCTTATGCTTTATTTCCGCATTTAACTGTTGCGGATAATATTGCATTTGGCCTTAAACGCTCGGATATGCCAAAATCCGAAATTCCTGACCGTGTTAATGAAATGCTAAAATTGGTTCAATTGGATAATTTAGACGCGCGAAAACCACATCAAATATCAGGTGGGCAGCGCCAACGTGTTGCACTAGCGCGCTCGCTTGCCAAAGCCCCTAAATTATTATTATTGGATGAGCCACTAGGGGCATTGGATAAAAAGCTCCGCCAAGAAACTCAGTTTGAACTGGTCGATATTCAAGAAAAATTAGGCACAACTTTTGTAATCGTAACCCACGATCAAGAAGAAGCCATGACGGTTGCTAGCCGCATCGCGATTATGGATCAGGGCAAACTCATTCAGATAGACACACCAGACCTTATTTATGAAGCGCCAAGCAGCGTGCGTGTTGCCGATTTTATTGGCGATGTTAACCTTATTGAGGGCAATGCCCAAAAAATGGCTAACGGCAAAATGCAAATTGAATGGGCAGAAAGTCAGCCTGCACTTATTGCAGATAGCAGTGCCCAAATTCCAAATGATGGTAAAATTACTTTTGCCATCCGACCCGAAAAAATTGCCATGACAAAGCATAAGCCAGATGATGCCGATAATGCGGTAGAAGGCCACATTCAAGATATTGCATATTTAGGCAATGTTTCTATTTTTAAAGTTCGGTTAACTTCTGGCCAATTAATGAATGCTCAAGCGTCTAACACACGCCGTTTATCGCGGCGTAATTTTACTTGGGAAGATAAAGTTTGGCTGTCGTGGACAGAAACAGCAGGCATTGTTTTAACAAAGTGATGGAGGGGTTATATGAATTTTCGCAAATATCTGTTTATTTTAATACCTTATTCATGGCTTGTGGCGTTGTTTTTGGTGCCATTCATCATTGTTGTCAAAATGTCATTGTCAGATGGCGTTATGGCCATTCCGCCCTATACGCCTTACTTAACACTTACCGAGGGTTGGGCAGGCATTACCAACTTTTTTACCAATTTAGATTTTGAAAATTTTATATTTTTAACCGAAGATAATTTATATTGGATTGCCTATTTATCTAGCCTTAAAATTGCAGCTATCTCAACTGTCATTACCCTATTGGTCGGTTACCCTATTGCCTATGGGATGGCAAATGCGAGCAACGAATGGCGCCCGACACTTATAATGCTGGTTATTTTACCATTTTGGACAAGTTTTCTTATTCGTATTTATTCTTGGATGGGCATTTTAAGCCAAGAAGGGTTTTTAAATCAATTTTTGCTATGGCTCGGTATTATCGACCAACCGTTGACCCTTTTAAATACAAATATCGCGGTATATATTGGTATTGTTTATACTTACCTGCCCTTTATGATTTTGCCCATTTATGCCTCTCTCGAAAAACTCGACTTATCCCTTTTAGAAGCAGCTAAAGATTTGGGCTGCAACCGCACACAGAGTTTTTGGTTAGTTACTGTGCCTTTGTCTAAAGCGGGCATCATTGCGGGTTGTTTTTTAGTGTTTATTCCAGTGATTGGCGAGTTTGTTATTCCGTCATTATTAGGCGGTGCCGATACCTTAATGATTGGTACAATTTTATGGCAGGAGTTTTTTGCCAACCGCGATTGGCCTGTTGCCTCGGCTGTTGCGGTTATATTATTGCTCATTCTTATGGTGCCGATTATATTGTTTCAACGTAGCGAGCAAAAACAAAGGGAGGCAGAGTAATGAAACGATTTACGTGGTTTAACACCATTTCCCTAACGTTGGGTTTTGCGTTCCTATATATTCCGATGCTTATTCTCATTATTTATAGCTTTAATGCTTCCAAATTAGTAACCGTATGGGCGGGTTTTTCTACCCAATGGTATAGCCGATTGTTTAATAATGAAGCCTTTATAGATGCCGCTTGGGTCACCCTTAAAGTTGGGTTTATTTCATCTTGCGCGGCGACCATATTGGGCACGATGATTGCTTATATAATGGTGCGCGGTGGGCGGTTTTATGGCCGTTCCTTATTTTCGAGTATGATATATGCCCCCTTGGTAATGCCCGAAGTTATAACTGGCTTGTCATTGCTATTATTGTTCATTTCCATCGGGTTAGACCGTGGGGTATTTACTATAATTTTAGCGCATACAACATTTTCTATGTGCTATGTGTCGGTGGTTGTTTCATCTCGCTTAGCAAGTTTTGATGTGTCGATTGAAGAAGCCGCAATAGATTTGGGCTGCACTGCTTTTGATGCCTTTAGAAGCGTTACTTTGCCAATTATTGCCCCTGCGGTTATTTCGGGTTGGTTACTTGCTTTCACCTTGTCGTTAGATGATTTGGTGATTGCGTCATTTGTATCTGGCCCAGCATCGACCACTTTGCCTATTAAAATATACTCTAGCGTGCGTTTAGGCCTTAGCCCCGAAATTAATGCACTTTCAACTTTGATGATTGCGGTTGTTACATTTGGGGTTTTAACCAGTTCAATTATTTCGAAACGTGCTATCAAACGTCAGAAACGAGAAGAAGAGCAGGCATTTAAAAATGGTTAAATTTAAAATCGGTATATTAGAAACGGGTCGCCCACCCGAAGCGCTTGCCACGCAATATGGCAGCTACCCCAATATGGTCAAAAATTGGTTATCGCATATAGAGGGCGAGGTTTTTACCTATAGTGTGCTAGATGGCGAATTTCCAAAATCTGCTGATATATGTGATTTATGGGTAATTACGGGGTCAAAATTTGGCTGTTATGATGACCATTATTGGATTAAACCGCTTGAAACGTTTATTCGAGACATTAAAAGTTCAGGCAAACTTATGTTTGGCATTTGCTTTGGCCACCAACTTATTGCACGGGCATTGGGCGGCACCGTGGAGAAACATAGCAAAGGTTGGGCTTTGGGCATTAACCAATATAAGGTGCAAAATTGGCCAAGTGAATTGGGCACAGAACCTGCCCAAATTGCCATACAAGCTTATCATCAAGATCAAATAACCAAATTACCAAAGGGCGCTATCAATATCGCTAGTTCAGATTTTTGCAAATTTGCTGCGGTTTGGTATCCTGGCTTTGGCCTTACCGTGCAAGGCCACCCCGAGTTTACAACTGAATATGCATCTGATTTAATTGAATGCCGCCGTGGCACAAGCCTAACGGATGATGAGGTCGATCGTGCGCTGGCCAATAAGACGGATGTTGACAATCGCGCTTTTATCGCAAATATTGTTAAAACTTATTTAATTTCTAAAGGACGAACCCATGCTTGAAAAACTAAAATTTTATATTGATGGACAATGGGTTTTACCAAAAGTTAAAAATGATTTTGAGGTTATCAACCCATCTAATGAAGAAGTGTGTGCAATCATATCATTGGGCGATCAGGCGGATACCGATGCCGCGGTTGCTGCGGCCAATCAGGCTTTTCCTGGCTGGTCGACTACCCCACATGCCGAGCGGGTTAAGTTAATTGAAAAACTGGCCGAAATATACGAAGCAAGACGCGAAGAAATGGGCGAATTGATCAGTATAGAAATGGGTGCGCCGATAGATTTAGCTTGCGGCTCTCAAGCGGGTTGCGGCGCAGGCCATATTGCCGATTTTTTGGTTGAATTAAAGAAAATAAATTTTGATCAGACGTTAGGCAATCACGCCCCCACGGATAGAATTTTCAAAGAACCTATTGGCGTTTGTGCGCTTATTACGCCGTGGAACTGGCCGATGAACCAAGTCACGCTTAAAGTCATCCCCGCCATTGCTGTGGGTTGTACCGTGGTGCTTAAACCATCCGAAACAGCCCCTTTATCATCCTTATTATTTGCCGAGATGATGGATGAAGCGGGTTTCCCTAAAGGGGTGTTTAATCTTATTAACGGCGATGGGGTTGGGGTTGGTTCACAATTATCATCCCACGAGAATATCGAAATGATTAGTTTTACTGGCTCATCGCGTGCGGGGGTTCTTATTTCTCAAGCGGCGGCGCCGACCATTAAACGAGTGTCGTTAGAATTAGGCGGCAAAGGTGCCAATGTAATTTTTAACGATGCCGATGATCAGGCGGTAATACGCGGCGTGGCACATTGTTTTGGCAATAGCGGCCAATCGTGTAATGCACCAACCCGTATGTTGGTAGAGCGTGGTCGCTATGCTGAAGCGGTAAAACAAGCCGCCGAGTATGCTACAAATGTGGAAGTGGATATTGCTTCAAAACAGGGCAATCATTTGGGCCCAGTGGTTTCTAAAGTTCAGTATGATAAAATTCAAGGCCTCATTGAAATGGCAATTAATGAGGGCGCAAAATTAGTAGCAGGTGGCTTAGGCCTGCCTGCAAACCTTAACCGCGGTTATTTTATTCGTCCGACTATTTTTGCCGATGTCAGCAATGATATGCGCATCGCCCAAGAAGAAGTATTTGGCCCCGTACTATCTATCATACCCTTTGATAGCGAGGAAGAAGCCATACAAATTGCCAACGATTCGCTTTATGGCCTAACCCATTATGTGCAAACCCAAAATGCCGATAAAGCCCGCAGAGTGGCACGGGCATTGCGTGCAGGCATGGTCGAAATTAATGGCAGCTCGCGCGGTGCAGGCGCACCATTTGGTGGCTATAAACAATCGGGCAATGGCCGCGAAGGTGGTGCTTGGGGCATTGATGACTTTTTAGAAGTTAAATCTATTTCTGGGTGGTAAATCGGCTAAAACCGCTCGGTTAGCAAAGTGGCTTTTTAGTTTAAATGTGTAGAAATATTGATACTACACAAAAAAGTTGTCACACATTGATGCTTCAGATTGTCTAATATATTATAGAACATAACATATTGGATATTATATGAACCAAGAAATTAACAATTTAGCGATTAAGGCCAAAAATGGCAGCAAACAAGCTTTAGAAAAGCTTGTTTTTTTAGTGCAAGACCGCCTTTATAATTTGGCAAACCGTATGTTGGTAAACCCAGAAGATGCATATGATGCCACCCAAGAAATATTGATACTCATCATCACAAAATTATCGACATTTAAAGGTGAAAGCCAGTTTAATACGTGGCTATATAGAGTGGCAACCAATTATCTGTTGAACGCAAAAAAAGTAAAAGCACGTGAACTCGGTTTAAGTTTTGACATGTTTAAGGCCGAATTAGAAAATGGATTGATCGATAAATCGCCAGCTGCAGATGATCTTGTCTTGCTCAATGAACTGCGAATTTCTGTAAGCGCTTCACCAATCACACGGAATTTGAGGTTGCAATATAGTTCCACGGCAGTAATTGTTTAATTTGGCTTTGT
>JABSRY010000309.1 GCA_013214985.1 Hyphomicrobiales bacterium | reverse complement strand
ACGCTTGTCGATATTCAAGCGGCTTACAATTCAGACTTTAAGACGGTCGATGATTTGCGCGATTATACCAGCGTTATTGAATTTGACGGGGGTATTATTGTTCAAAATTTTTGATGCTTTGAGCTAATGATTTATACTAATTGATGGTTGTTAATTAATTAATCTCACATTAGGCTGCCCTTGATCATATGACATGATTTCTCAGTTGTGACTGTTTCCAATCTACCCACATGGAAGCCGTCACATTTTTATTAAATGATTAGCAGTTAAGTTTATCCCTTATTTTTAACTGCTATGTTGCTATGGCACTGTATTATGACGCTAGTGCGGTGTTGTGGCAAAGATATGAATTACCCGTTTAAAAACGGATAATTCATATCCTATATTTGGTAATTTCTTTGAAATCACAAAATATAATATTGAGCTTTAAATCCCCTGGTTAAATGCTATAAAAGTTCCATGATTTTTTATTCCATTTTAGATTTTATAAATGAACTAAGCCTGTTTGATATTATTGCCCCTGTGATTGTGGTTGTGTTCTTAGCCCTTAGATGTAACGAACTGCAAACATAAATGGTTCGGACTGCAAACATCGGGTTTTCTCGACCACATTATTTGCGACTATCGAGATTGTTAAAACCGAATTAAGTGAGAATGAAACCAGATTAAATAGGAATGAACTGCAAACATCGGTTTTAAACCACATTAAGTGCGACTATAAATTTTTGAGTGTATTTTAAACGAGGGTATTTCAGACACGGGAAGTTTGAAAATAGGCTTATTGAAATTACAGAATAAATACATCTGTTTATCTCGTCTAGAAAACATGATATAGAAACAAATCTATTTATTGAGTTTTTGTACAGTTTATAGGCAAACTGGATACTGATAGAACCGAAAAATTGTCTATAATAATACGCAAAACGGGTTGCCACTATGAAACATCCAAAAAATGAACTAAATCAACTTGAAGATCTTCTTACCAAAATATGGGCTGAATCTGGTGGTATGACTATTGCTGAATTTGATGGGTTTTGTACGGGTCTCATTCTATGCCCCGAAGCCATCATGCCAAGCGAATGGCTTCCTTTAATATGGGGCAAAGACACTGCCTTAGAATTTGATACTGAGAAAGAAGCCAAAGACATCATGGACTTGATTATGGGTCACTATAATCGGGTTGCACAAACTTTAACGCCGCCTTGTGATACACTTGAAACTCTGTATGAAGTAGACCCAACGAATGGAAAAATTCTATGGGAGCCTTGGGTTCATGGATTTTGTACAGCCATGGAGCTAAGACCCGAAGCTTGGGATGAAATGACAACAAGTGGTGGCGATGATGTTTCGTCTGTCATTGTAATGTTTTATATGATGAATGCTCTTTATACTGGAAAAATGGAGTTGCCATCAGAAGAAATAGATAAATCATTCAATGATGCACCAGATATGATACCAGAAATGGTTATGACCTTAAATAACTGGGTAAAATCACAGCACCATAATAATGCATTTGATATTTTTGCTGCAAACTCAAATATTGCACCTCATAAAAACAATAAAGTTGGGCGAAATAAACCATGCCCATGTGGCTCAGGTAAAAAATATAAAAAATGCTGCGGATAGTATTTTCCTTGATTTTACAGTAAATATTTAAAATCTTATTCTCATATAATGTGGTTTGAAACCGATGTTTGCAGTTCATTCTTATTTAATGTGGTTTCATTCGCATTTAATTCGGTTTTAAACATCTCGATAGTCGCAAATAATGTGGTCGAGAAAACCCGATGTTTGCAGTCCGAAGCATTTATGTTTGCAGTTCGTTACACTTAGATATTTACTACATCGATATTATTATCCTCCACATGTAACTAATATCCGAACAGCCAATAAATTATTACTGCTGATTAAATTAATGGCAAATGAAGATTATGGCCGTGCAAAAATATTCAGCTATTTAAGAAAAGTATCGCCTTATGTTTTTGAAGAAATGGTTTTAACGGCCATCAAAAATAAAGGCCATACGATCACCAGAAGCAAATCTTATTCGCGTGATGGTGGTATAGACGGCCAATGTAAAATTGATGGTGAGATTTACTTGATTCAATCGAAGCGTTACAAAGGCCATATTAACAGAAAACACGTATTGGCTTTTGATCGACTTTGTCACTCAAAAGACGTTTTTGGCCTATTTGTTCATACGGATAAAACGGGCGCCAAATCGAACGCCAAACATTTTTACAATATCGATATGATTTCTGGCGATAGATTGTTAAAACTTCTGCTCGATGAGCCGTTAGACCTAAGCCGTTTCAAATAATCTTTATCTGGTACTTAATTCTATATTACCTTCAGCCGATACTAAATCACCTGGGCCAACATGGTTTTTATATATTGGCCGCGTTTTGTTTTTCATGATTAGTTTGGCTTATTTCTTTATAAAAGCTCTATTTTTATGAGGGCTTTATAACGCCCTTACCTTCATTGTACTTCTGCCTACGATAGTAAATTTTGCAATACTCAATATAGGTTTTGTTCCTTAAATTAATCTCCCGATGATGAAACCTAGCAACAGCACCTACCTATGCGTCAAGTAAAAAAACGGTTTCCAGCTTCGCTAGACCCTCCGTTTTGTTCACTGGACGCGGCAGGCTAGCTGTCGCTTTTAGGTATTCATCGGAAATTAACATAAAGGAAAAAACAATGAGTATTGCAAAATTTACTATCGTAGGCAACATTGGTTCAATTACTGAAGGTAAGGGCGTTATAAAGTTAAGCATCTTCTCAAATTTTTATTACAAAGGTGAAAATGATTGCCGCATTAATACGGTAAGTATCTTTAACGAGAACAGGATTAAATATATCAAGAAACATGTTGGGGTCGGGGATTTAGTATCGGCTGAAGGTAATATAGAACAAAATTCATACGAAAATAAAGACGGTGAAACAATTTATACCACCAACTTAATGGTTAGAGATTTTAACCGTATCGCTAAAAAACAATCGAAGGACGAATAAATTTAGGGGAGGCGAAAGCCTCCCCACTTTGATTAGGGTGTTATTATTTCTTAATTGTACTTTTAACGGCAGCTTTGGCTTTTATCTTAACAATAGCAGGTTTGCTACCATTAGTTTTTGGTTTAAAGGTGATTTTATATTTTGCTTTTTCAGTTTGCGTATGAACTGTAAATGTTACCACTTTACATGAGCTGCACCAATTCTTAGCAAGTGAGGTTTGCAAAAGTTTCTGCCATCCACCTTTTGGGCTAGCACCTTCGCTAATTTTATTCATTTCACCCGCTACGATCTTAGATAAATAAACTGCGCGGTCACTGGCTTTCAGCGAATTATATTTTTTAAGCTCTCCACCAGTTAAACCAAATGGTTTAATTGGTTGGCTACCTGGGTCTTTTTTTACAATTATATCAATGCCCGATATAGGGTCGTCTCCACCCTGTGCAAGTGCCGTAAATGGCGTCACTAACATTGCGGTTAATGCTAATATCTTTAAAAATTTATTCATAATATTCCTTTTTTCATTATTGGTTTGTAAAATTTCATATGTTTTGATAATCGTCAATCAAAGCCATCTTATTTTATTGCTGCTTAATTCAACATGAACAGCCTGTTATTCTTTGTTCATGTATGTGTCTAAAATAAGTTACGCAAAAAATATATACTACTATTTCTAATTTGGTAGTGGTTTTAGGGGCAATTTTAAACAACCCGCGAAGCGGCCAGTCTAAAACCGTGCGCTACTCGCTGCGCTCACCAAGCCAATTAAAATTGTCTTGGCCCAATGGGTAACGATCACTTGGCCGTATAAATAAGGCAATATTATTTGTACCGGCTTTAAAAAGCGGGTTCAAAAAATATCACATTGTTTAATAAATTGAAGAGGCGTCCCCCTCTTCTTTTGCAAGGCTAAAGTGCACAAATTTAAAAAACCGACTTGTTGCCTAAGACCAGGGAGAATAAATCAAAGATTTATGCCTGTCCTAAAGTCCACTGGCGCGCACCCTTTTTTTAAATTTGACCTTGCAAATTTCACCCCTCCATCT
>JABSRY010000308.1 GCA_013214985.1 Hyphomicrobiales bacterium | reverse complement strand
ATTGCAATAGACCTACTTCTAAAGAATCGGCAGTGGTTTTCATAACCGTATTTAAACTAACGCCATTGTCGCGCAATTTTTTTGGGTCAACTTGAACTTGTAGCATCCGCAAGCGCTCACCCCAAATGGCGACATTGGCAACGCCTGGTACTCTAAGTAGGCGTTTATTAATCTTCCAATAGGCCATCATTGATAGGTCAATTACCGAGTGTTCCTTTGAAGAAATTCCAATTTTCATCACCCTACTTGTTGCCGATAAAGGTTGTAACATAAAGGGCGGGCTTGACCATGTTGGCAATGTCGGGGTTACAATATCGACCCTTTCTTGTACCAATTGCTTTGCCAATAATAGATCGGTACCGCGTTTGAAATATAGCTTAATTGCAGAGAGTTGTGGCACTGATTTTGATCTTATTGTATCTAATGAAGGCAAGCCCGTTAGCGCATCTTCAAGTGGCACAGTGACCAATTCTTCGACTTCACGGGGTGACATGCCAATTGAAATAGTTTGAATTTCGACAATAGGCGGGGCGAATTCGGGAAACACATCCACGGGCATATTTTGTAATCGGTTAACACCAACCAATACCATTACAAGAGAAACAGCCAGCAGAATAAACCTAAATTTAATGCTTGTACCAATGATCCATCTAAACATAATAACTTACCTTTAAAACCAAATTGAATTTATCAACACCCGAGTTAGTGGCGCGTGTAATGTCACTTAAAAGAGCATAAAATTAGTAACCAATTTTATTTTCAATGCCGAGCAATTCGACCGCGCCAACCACCACCACGTCCATATCTGTGCTTGGCCCCATATCAAGGACTGCGCGGTTATTTTCGATATAGTCAACTTCAACAGAAAACCGATGAAAGACATTTGTTTCTGGGCTGACATATATCCAAGTATTGCCATTTTTGTCGTATAAAATACTGCTATAAGGCACAGATATGGGCCCCGATTTTTTAAATGTTACATTTTCTGTTTTAAGCCCAATTCGTTCTATTGCTTGTGTTTTTATCTCTATGCGCCCTAGGCCGCCCTCTTCGACAGAGAAGGCTGGCACATAGTCTGTTGGTGTTTTACCCTTGCTTGCAGCCATTATGTTGCCACTCGAAAATATAAGCATTCCGCAGATAATTATGAGTTTTCTAACTTGCATTATATTCTCCTTCTAGAGTGTCTTGCTGGTCAGAAAATAAATGATCTTGAGCATGGGCGGCGCCTATGCCGACATCATTATAGATAAGCGGTAATGCTAATGACCCTACAAATATTGTGCTTATTGCTGAGGCTAGAATTACCCAAGTCATATCGATGATAAAGGAGACGCCAGGGCCATCGGCTAAAAATAGAACTGGGATAAAGAACATAACCGAGATAAACACGGGTGCAGCAAAGCTTATGAGGTTTTTGCCGATAGCTTTGGGGTTAATAACCGCATTACTTTTATAATGTTCGCGCTCTATATTTTGGTAATTGTTAATGGATGACATTAAATATGGAATTACAAAACCAGCACTGGCAAATAAACCAGTCATTGCCGCCAAAGTCAGACTACCCAATATTGTTATGGCTAAAATACCACCAGAAAGTGATGCCACATACATTACCAATATACCCGCAGCTAATTTCCAACTGCCCATTGCGGCATGTAAGATTAAGAACAGACCCAAAAATGTTAAAACAAAAACATATAATAATTGTTGTTGTAAGTTGTAACTGTCCGCAAATTCGGTCAATATTTCGGTATGATATTCTAGCGGGTAGTTTACGCCTTTTAGGCTTTCTCTGATTAATTCTGTAATTTCAACGGGGTTCGTATCATCAACCAATATTTTTATATCGATATAGCGTGATGCGGCCTCTCTATTAATAATAGTTGGCATCGGCGCAATATACACATCTGCAACGCTTGAGAGTTTAACCAATTGTTTGTCTGACGCTTCAATTAGAAGCTGTTTTACGTCGTCTAGACTTTGCCTAATATCAGGTGCACCCCAAACAATAACATCAAATACTTTTTGATCTTCGTATAGGCTCCCAACTTCAATGCCCGATAAAAACACAGCACTTGCGCGGCGGATATCACCAGGTTTTAACTTAAAATTACGTGCTTTCTCTAGATCCACCTTTATTTGAATCACTGGCTCTTCAACATTCTTAACAATTGTTGGGTTGCTGATGCCGTCAATTTTGTTTAACCGTTGCGTAATATTTACCGCTAAGGATTCTAATGTGCTTTGTTTGTAGCCATATAATCGCACGGTGATTGCTTGGTCTGTAGCGGCTTCAAATGTGCTAATTTGTTGTTTGCTATAACTTAACCTTTCGGCTTTCATGCCGTCAATTTGGGCTATAGCATTATCTATACTGTTTAATGCAGTTTGATAATCGGATGACTCATTTAGGCTAATCCACATTTCGGCAGAATTAACATTTTTAACAATGTCAGATACAACCGCTCGGCCAATATTTGCACCGACTTTTGCTACGGCAGCTAGTGCTTTGATTTTTTCTACGGCATTAGAGGTTAATCGATACATCTCATGACGCGATGTACCTGCATCTGCCGTCCACCTAACTAGAATATCTCTTTCCTTCAATGTGGGTGAAAATTGATGTTGCAGCGAAGAAAACCCAATTAATGCAAATAATGCGATTCCTAGAGTAATGATATAGATCGGTATTCTAGCGCCTTTTTGAAGTTTTGTTACCTTAACTGCTTTATTGTCCGCTGATATATAGGAAGTTTTATCCGCTGTGTTCAGAGGCGCTACCCCTAATATTGTTGAGGTTAAAGCTGGCATCAAAATAATAGATATTAAGAACGAAATAACTGCGGTTAAGGCAAAAGATATAACCAGAGTTTGCACAATATTACCTGAGGCGCCTTCAAGAAAAGAAATTGGCAGCAATATTATTAATATACCAAGCAGGCTAAACAAAGTAATATAGCGGGTATTCCGTGATGGTTTTGGCGGATTTGTAGCAATAGAAGCTGCTTTTTGTGCATAATTATTAACATGCCATTTGCCTGAATTTATTGCGTCTGAAATAACTGCACCGACCGCGGCCAATACGCCAAATATAGAAACTATATTCCACCCAAGCCCCAAAAATGGGATTGCAACAATACTCAAAGTTAAAGAAACAAAGGCTGTTATGGTCATGATCAGTGTTAGCTGCCAATTTCTAAACCAAATAAACAAACCAACTGCCATCGTTAACAGACCCAAAAGGAATATGAGCTTTAGGTTAGCAGATGCTTGTTCAACATAATTTGACGGTTTAAAAACCGAGGTATCAATTTCAACATCTGGTAACCCAAGTTTTAAATCATTTAATGCCAATTCAACATTTTTATTAACCTTAGCGGTATTTGCCCATGGGAATTTTTCAACCAACAGCATTAAGCCTTCACCGCCATTAACAATTGCGTCTCCGATCAGTAATTGATGATTTTCGACAATATCTGTTACTTGCCCTAGCGTTATATCAGTGCCTTCTATAACCACTTTGGCCAAATCTTCTGGGTTTGAAATTGGCAACACATGTTGCACACCTAAACGTTGGTTTGGTGTATCAATAAACCCACCACTGCCTGGTGTTGAAGCATTAAGATAACTAAGCGGTGAAAACCAAAGTGAATTGCCTGTTGTATTGATAATCTGATCCAGCGTTACGCCTTGCTCATTTAATTTATTTGGGTTTATCAAAACTTGTAATTGACGTTTGCGTTGGCCCCAAATCGAAATATTTGCGACACCCTTTACGCCCAATAGCCGCGGTTTAATATTCCACCGTGCTAAAACCGATAGGTCAATAAGTGAATGTTTTTTTGATGTTAAACCAACTTGCAATACCCGCGATACGGATGAAAGCGGTTGCATCATTACAGGCGGCTTTGAAACATTTGGCAAGGCATGGGCTTGAGTTAAGCGCTCTTGAACCAATTGTCTGGCTCTAAAAATATCGGTGCCTTCTTCAAATATAGCCTGACGCCTTTAATTTGATTCAAATTTGCCCACCCCAAAAAGTTCTTCAGTGGTACATTGTTGTCGTCG
>JABSRY010000307.1 GCA_013214985.1 Hyphomicrobiales bacterium | reverse complement strand
TAAGGGCGGCGAAAATATAAAATTTGCGCTTGAAGTGAATGCAGGAATTATTGATCGATTTAAGATTCCTTTACGCGCTCATTTAGACATTTTTGAAAACACTCTGCCTTGCATTGATTAGAAATAGTTCAAGCTTGGCAATGTCTAAATTCCAATTTTGTTTTTCTTTTTTAAAGGAAAGTCACGGGGTGTCAAAATTCTGCACTGCGTTGGTTTTTGATCCTGCAATCACGATGATTGCAGGACAGCTAGGCTGCAAACGGAATAAATAAATATCAGCCAAAGGCTTATATTTATTTATGCTATAATACTATTTCATTTTTTCTTTTCCTACTTGAAAATGGGAAAAAAATGAAATAGTATTATAGGGCGGGAAAAGGTTATTGTTTACGATATTTTGGATTACTATGAAACTTACGTCACATATCATCAAAAAAATCGCAAGCCTGCATGGTTCTGGGTTGACGCAATCGGCGATTGCGAAGCAGCTAGGCATGAGCCAATCAAGCATAAGTATTGCAATTAATCGCCATAAAGGCACTTTTGGTAAAGAGCCAACAAGACCTGTAAGTGCTAGATTAACAGATTTAGAAATGGATTTTTTGATAGAACAAGCTGCCTTGGCAGGTGTGTCAAAATCTGATTATATTCGTAAAATTATCCGAAAAAGTGCAGGAATGTTTGAGCCAGATGTAGAAACTAATTCTAAATTAACGGGTTTGATTTCGGAGCTTTCTCGCATTGGAAACAACTTAAATCAGATGGCGACAGTTTTAAATCGTGCGCTTGCAAACGACTCTGTTCCGAAATTATATAAAGTTGATCGTGATAAAATCGAAGATCTTTGGGTGCATGTTGCTGTTTTGACAAAGGGCATTAAAGCGATGCTAAACAGGAATTCAAAAAATATTCGCGCGTTTAAAGACGGGGATTTATAGCATGGCAAAAACCTCTCAGGCACAGCAATTGGTTCAAAGAATTATGGGCCGTCCTTATGGCGAATATGAGTATCATGGCAGTGGTGCGGGTGGCTCAAATCGGGTCGGAAGTTCGAGAATTGCACGACAAACTCGGGCGGCACAAGGGCGTCCCTCTGCGGTATTTAAGTTTGTCAGAAACGGGTCTTGCACAGATAGATCGAGTTTAGGACGACAGTTAGAATATGTCGGCACTAAATCTGATGCCATCATAGACCCTAGTCATAGATATTCAGATCAGGCAAGATTGGACAAAAATGACATCAACCGTATTACCCGAAAGTGGGAATTATCATGGGGTGATAATTGGCGCACGGGCAATTTAACCAATCATTTTGTAATGAGTTTTCCGCCTGGTACTGACCCAAATGCAGTTGAGAATATTGTCACCGGTGTTTGTAATGAAATGCTTTCATCTGGTGATCGGACGTTTGAATATGTTGCAGGGGTGCATACGGATGAAGATCATCCGCACGCACATTTAATTATTAATAGGGTTGGCTCGGACGGGTCATTGTTCTTAATGCGTCAAGGTACTGAGTTCAGTTATGAGAGCTTTAAAGAGGCTATTGTGGCTCATGGAGAAAGACATGGTGTTTATTTAGATGCTTCGACACGGTTTGAACGTGGCTTAATTCATCGACCGCCAACTACTAAACAAGTCTATGAAACTAAATATAATGGACATGAGCCTGAAGATCGCAAGCGGGTTTTGAAGGAGGATTTAGAATTTGCTCTTGGTGAAATTAAAAAGGCGCAAAAATCTTATGAGAATATTACTGAATATTGCGCCGATAATAATTTAATGGTGCTTAGTGTTTCAACCAGACAAGCTGCTATAACTTTAGAAAATCATCAGCCTTTAACAAATAATTTTCCAATTACTGCGGAACATACCAATCAAATAAACGGGCTTGACCAACTTGTAGAGCAATATAATACGGATATGCTTGATTTGCAGGATAGAATTGCTATCGTTTCTGTGCATGAGCGACCAGCGTTGCAATCAAAATTTGCTGATATTCTGAAACAAAGCCACCCTATTTTAGATGAGGGGGATAATTTGAATGTTGCAATAGAGCGTCAAAGTAAAACTGGCATTTATAATTCGGATAAGCTTTCTGTTGCATCAGATGAGAAACAAGCATTGATTGAAGTAATAACCAGTGTTGTTGATGGGTATGGGCTTGATAGTTCAGAGTTGGCGGAGCGGTTTACTTTAGGCAATAATAATAAGTTCTTAGAAAATGTATGGATGAGACAGGATTTTGATACAATTGCGCGCGCTCAAGAGTTGGATTTGAATAAACCATCGGATTTTGAAACTGCACGTAAAAAGATAGACACTGTTTATGACAGCATAGAAGATACGCTTGTTAGTCATGGATGGTATCAAAACGGTGTTTCTAACAAGATTGAAACAGGTCTTGATGCACAACAGGCAGTTCAAGAGAAATTCGGAGAAATACTTCAAGAGGCCGTTCAGCTAACAACTCAACTAGCACAGCAGACACTTGAACAAAACCAAGTAGAAACAAAACTTGAGACACCGAGTAAAACTCATCAACTTGACGATGATTATGGAGACGCACTCTAATATTGAGTGCGTTGCCAGAGTAATTTTATACTAATATATTAATAATCAAAAGGAGCTCACATTATGAGACCTGTACATATTCCCAAAACATCACCAGAGCGGTATATATCGTTTTTACATGCTTTAAATCTCCGTTACCCAGATGAAGATACGGGGGATTGGCACTTTATGCCTTCTTTTTTTATTAAGGATGGGGAGGCTGATCGTTCAGTCGTTATCGCTGGTAAAGGCTGTAAGGTTGATACGACGCCTTCATTAAAAGATTTAGGTGTTCGGGAAATGTCGGATATTTTAATAGACCAGGGCGTTATCAAAGTTAAAACACCGGTTTATGTTGCAAATCATTATCGGGCGATTGCTGATTTAGTGATGGCGGATTTACTTAGTGGTAGAAGGCCCACTGTAGCGGGGGTGTCTGATATTAATGATTGGTTGGATACGGAGGAGCAAGTCACCACGCTAAAAAATGAATATTTGAATTTACTTGGCAGTCAATTATCAGGTCAAAATAAAATCATCTATAATGAATGGATAGAAACGGTTGGCTTCCAATGACCCCAGAAAAACGCCATGAGGAAGTTATGAAATCAGTCTTGAAACAAGTTCAAGATACGGATTATATTTTAAAGGGTGGTACAGCCTTATTGCTCACCCGTGATTTGGACAGGCATTCAACGGACTTAGATTTTGATGCAAGCCGTAAAGTGGACTTAGAAAAACGTATTATAAATGGGTTCAAGGAAGCTGACGTTGAATTGATTAGAATTAAAACTGTCAAAGATACAGATACAGTGCAGCGTTTTAAGGCGCATTATTTAAATCCTGAGAATGGCAAAGATACTTTATTGAAGGTGGAAACTAGTTTTAGAAATCCGCCCGATAAAGAAATGTTAGAAACCGTCAACAACATCAAGACTTATAAAGTCGAACATATTTTTGACCAGAAATTAGTCGCCGCTGAAGACAGAACTAAGCCCAGAGATTTATATGATTTGGCGCATTTGGTTGAAAAACACGGTGATAAATTATCGGATGAGCAGATTATGAAAATAGATAGTTTTAGCAATGACATGGAGAAGCTTGAACAAAAATATAATATTTCTTTCGAGGATGATTCAGTTTTAAATAATAAAACGGTTGAAGACACAATATTGAGAATGCGTGAGGTTATTGAAATTCAACTGGAAGATCGATCATTGACCCTTTCGGATGGGTCTCAAAATATAAATATACTAAAAAATATAAACTTTTCAGAATTAAATACAAAGGATACTAAAATGGATGAAGAAACTTGGGATAATATGAGTGACCAAGAGCGGGAAGAATATGAAGCCGATAATTATTTGCGTAATCAAGCTGAGAATGAACTTGCTGATAACCCAGAACAGCTAGACTCTAATGTTGCCCGCATGGAAGCAGAAGGCATTGCTAAAGTTGAAGAACAGACTGACGAAATTAATATACTCATAGAGCAGTATAAAGTAGGTATGCTTGAATTAC
>JABSRY010000306.1 GCA_013214985.1 Hyphomicrobiales bacterium | reverse complement strand
GCTCATCGGTTGGCTACCATTCGTAAAGTAGATCATATTTATGTAATCAGCGAAGGCCGCATTATAGAATCAGGTACGCATGAAGAACTTGTTCAAGTAGAAGAAGGCCTTTATCATAATCTGGTAAAATTGCAGTTTGAAGTAGATTAGGGGTGAGCAGCTCAATTATTTAAACTAAAAAGCACCCAAAAAAGGGTGCTTAAATTAGGTAGCCATTTTTAATTAATCATCAAACGGGTCTTTGACCATAATGGTGTCTTCACGCTCGGGGCTTGTAGATAGCTGCGTTACAGGGCAACCGATCAGCTCTTCAATGCGTTTGACATATTTAATTGCTTCGGCTGGTAATTCTGCCCAGCTACGTGCGCCTTCGGTTTTGCAATTCCAACCTTTTAAGGTTTCATAAATGGGTTCAACTCGGGCTTGATCGCCCATACCTGCTGGCAAATAATCAATTTCCTTACCATCTAGCATATAGCCAACGCAAATTTTAAGTTCTTTAAAGGTGTCTAAAACATCGATCTTAGTAAGCGCAATGCCTGTAATGCCCGAAATTTTAACGGTTTGGCGCACCAATACAGCATCAAACCAACCACAACGGCGTTTACGGCTTGTTACGGTGCCAAATTCGTGGCCGCGTTGACCAAGTTCTTCGCCAACTTCGTTTAATTGCTCGGTCGGGAATGGCCCAGAACCCACGCGTGTTGTATAGGCTTTGGTAATACCCAATACATTGCTAACTGCTTTAGCACCAACACCCGCGCCCGCTGCCGCTTGACCTGCTACAACGTTAGATGACGTTACAAATGGATATGTACCATGGTCGACATCCAATAAAATGCCTTGTGCGCCTTCAAACAAAATGCGTTTACCATTACGAATGGCATCATCCAAATATCTCCAGACCACATCGACAAATGGCAATATTTTGGGTGCAACTTCCATTAATTTATCGAATAATTCTTGCGCATCGACTTCTTTTTCGCCCATGCCGCGCATTAGCGCATTATGGTTATTTAGCAAACGCTCAATTTTACCTTTTAGGGCATCTGGGTCTCGCAAATCCATAACCCGAATAGCACGACGGCCAACTTTATCTTCATAAGCAGGGCCGATGCCGCTTTTAGTTGTACCAATTTTATTATCGCCAAGTGCCGCTTCACGTATGGCATCTAGCTCACCATGAAATGGTAGAATCAATGTTGTATTTTCGGCAATCTTTAGCACGCTTGGGTCTACTTTAACATCTTGAGCGCGTAGGCGGTCGATCTCTTCTAGCAATGCCCAGGGGTCTAACACCACACCATTACCAATGATAGACGTTTTACCGCGCACAATGCCCGATGGTACAAGACGAATTTTATAAACTTTGCCATTAACTACTAATGTATGCCCTGCATTATGCCCACCTTGGAAGCGCACTACGATATCAGCGCGTTCGCAAAGCCAATCTACAAATTTGCCCTTGCCCTCATCACCCCATTGGGAACCCACAACAACTACATTAGCCATAAACCATATCCTTTTTCATAAATAGGTCGAAATTTTTAGGCGGAACCACCCCGCATTGTCTAGCGGAACCACCCCGCAAACGAGCGGACTATATTCCATCAGATTACTTTTTGCTAATAAAAACACCTTACCACACTTAAAAACACCACAAATTGTATAAAACTTCAATATTATTGATTTTACCCAATATGCAACTAACCTTATAATGCGCATCAACATTAACAAATGTTACAAACAAATAATGCGGCAGGAACATCAGTATATGATTAAAAGCAGTTTCAATTATCTTTATAATCAACCTTATATTTTACTATGTTTAACAACCTTGTTTTGGGCAGGTAACTTTGTAACCAGTCGCACCATATCTGCCGAATTTGGTGCCATACCATTAGCTTACATTAGGTGGGGAATTGCGCTAATTATATTAACCCCATTTGCGATTAAATATGTAAAGGCCGATTGGGCGCTTATTAAAAAACATTGGATAATCTTATCGTTACTTTCCGCAACTGGCATTACTATTTTTAACACATTTGTTTATATTGGTTTAAGGGATACCACAGCCATTAATGCATTGCTTATTCAATCACTAGGGCCAATCATCGTATTTTTATGGAGCTTTATATTATTTCGTAATAAATTGAGGCCCACTCAAATGCTAGCCATTTGCATTTCCTTATTAGGGGTTTTTTATATTGTTTTTAAAGGCCAAATTGGCAATATTATAAATTTGAATTTTAATATCGGCGATATTTATATCATTGTTGCCATTATATTTTATTCTTTATATTCGGCATTGTTAAGAAATAAGCCAAATATTCATTGGTTATCATTTTTATATATGACTTTTTTATTAGGCGAAATAATGCTAACCCCATTTTTAATATGGGATTTATTAACCGTAGGAAACCACATGTTTTTAAACATTCACAGCATTAGTGTTATGGCTTATGTGGCTATTTTTCCTGCCATTATTGCTTATATATGTTTTAATCGTGCTGTGGCGTTAGTGGGTGCCAATGTATCGGCCAGCTTTTTTCATCTCATACCCGTGTTTGGTACGATATTGGCCATTATATTTATCAACGAAACTTTGCAAACATTTCATATCATCGGTTTTTCGTTAGTTATTACTGGCATATACATTGGTAGTCGGAAGCAAAACGCCATAACATCATAATTTTATAGCATTTTTAACACGTTATATGACTGCACGTACTTCTTTTAAGAAACTATCTACCTCATCGCTTAATGTGCCAGATTGTGTTGAGATACCAGATGCAGCCCCTACCAAGCCTGAAGCCGATTTCATACTGGTTTCGGCACCGTTTGCAACTTGCTTTACATTTTCTGAAACTTGATGACTACTTTTGGACACAACACCGATAGAACGGCCAATTTCGCCCGTTGCAGAATTTTGTTCTTGAACGGCTGCCGCAATTGAACTGGTAATCTCTTCAATTTGAACAACCGAATTTGTAACTGATGAAAAGCTCTTAATAGAGCCTGATGTTGCATCTTTAATCTGCGTCACCAAGGTAGCTATTTCCATCGTTGCATTAGATGTTTGTGATGCCAGTGCTTTAACTTCATTTGCAACCACGGCAAAACCTTTGCCTGCTTCCCCTGCTCTTGAAGCTTCGATTGTTGCGTTAAGTGCTAGTAAATTGGTCTGGTTTGCAATGTCATTAATTAGTGCAACAACCTCGCTAATCGTGTTGACTGAACCACTTAGCACATTCATATTTTCTTCAGTTTTCTTTATTTCATCAATTGTTTGTTCTATTTTATTGCTCGACAATTCTATTTGCATCGAAATTTCATTGATAGAGCTCGTAAGCTCTTCAGTTGCTGTGGATACGGTTTGAGTGTTTGCACTTGTTTCTTCGGCTTTACCAGAAAGGATATTTGCTTGTTCGGTGGTCTCTATAGCAACGTCATTCATATTTGCTGCCGTTTTATCCAATTCATTAGACGCCTGACCAAGTTCAACAACCATTTTTTCGATATTTTTTTCAAACCTTGTCGTAATGTCGTTAAAGCCTTTTACTTTACTGCCTATGTTCAGGATAGTTTTTGTAATTTTTCTTGAGCCTGCTAAATAGGCGCCTAACATGCCGTCTTCCATAATAACCCTGTAATATTTATTTTGTTCAACATGCTCCATAACCGCTTGCGTTTCTCGGATATAGGCATCCGTTCTATCGATTAGGCGGTTTAAACTATTGTAAAACAGATTAACTTCTTGCTTGTCCCTAATATTTAACACTCTGTACGAATAATCACCGTCAGCAACCTGACTAATTACGTTTCCAGCAATTTTAAAATCACTGATAAACCTTTTTAAAATTATATTGCCATAAATGGAAATAGTAATAATTATAAGGCCTGCAAAAACCAATAGATATTGTGTATCCGACACATTTGCGCCAGCGACAGTTGGCGCTGTATCTTCGGAAATAACATTACAGAATACCAAATTAAAATTGATATACACGCCTCACTCCAAGACCCGAAAGTCTTGATGTGATATTATACGGAAATTATCTGTAACTTGATCTCGGAA
>JABSRY010000305.1 GCA_013214985.1 Hyphomicrobiales bacterium | reverse complement strand
GAAACTTGTCGCAAAACA
This sequence comes from Hyphomicrobiales bacterium, assembly GCA_013214985.1. Lineage (GTDB taxonomy): Bacteria > Pseudomonadota > Alphaproteobacteria > Rhizobiales > OSC116 > OCS116. The sequence goes on along the minus strand of JABSRY010000305.1, from coordinate 4,062 downwards.
CTGGGTGATGATTTCATCATTGGGGCATATGTCGGTTCATCTAAGCATGATGCCATGCTATTTGGTGAGTTAAATGCCGATTATGTAGCCTTTGGGCCAGATTATATACCCGATATTGCCGATAAAAATAACCAAGAAATACTGGCATTAGCAAACTGGTGGCAAGAAATGTTTCAATTGCCAAGCATTGCATATCTAGATGCGACCGAAAATGTCGACCAAATAGAGTTTATTAATGCATATCCCGATTTTGTCGCATTATTGCCCAATTTTTGGGAGATAGATAAGCCAGAAGAATGGCTAAACCAATTATGCAACAAATCTTGCAAATAATAATATAGCAATTCCGAAGATAAAAATAACATATCGGATATCAATGCCGATAATATTTAAGGTATTTTATGCGCTTTATATTAAAAACAATATATATAATTATCTTATCACTAACCGTTAATACCAGTTTTGCAAAAGATGCCAAAAAAAATACATCTACAGATAATGCACATTCTGCCTTTAATAAGGGGCAATATATAAGTGCCAAAAAGCTAGCAATAGAAGAAAGCAAAGCAGGCTATAAAGATTCGGCCTATCTATTGGGCGAAATATACCGCAAAGGCTTTGGTACTAAACTAGATATTAAGCAGGCACTAACTTGGTACAGAAAAGCTGCCAAACTTGGCCATGCTGAAGCCGCATTCATTTATGGTTATGCGCTGGCAAAAGGCCAAGGCATTGACGAAGACATTATACAAGCTAAAGAATATTTTTTAAAAGCCGCCAAACAAGGCCATGTGGTTGCGCAATATAACCTAGCGCTAATTTATGGTGGCTTAACCAAATTACCCGCCGACTATAGTAAAACCATAAAGTGGTTAAAACTAGCGGCTAAAAATGGGCATATTCAAGCCTTAATCGATATTTCTACCGCGTATGAAAATGGTAAGGGTGTTGAACAAAATTATACGATAGCCGCAAATTATATGCTACGCGCCGCCCATTCTGGTAGTGATGTTGCCATGGTTAGATATGCAATTTTAGCAGCCAGTGGCAATAGGTTTCCGCCAGACATTAAGTTAACAACCCATTGGTTAAAAAGGGCTGCCGAATTAAACAACCCGATTGCTCAAATCCGTTTAGCGCGGCTTTATTTAGAAGGCGTTGGTGTTAAAAAAAATACCGAAACAGCCGTAATGTTATATCGTTTAGCACAAATAAAAGGTGCCGAAGACAGTTGGCTTGAACTAAAATTTAAAGAATTGCCGCAAGCAACGCTAGAAAATGGTCAAAAACGCGCCAATAAATGGACAAAAGACACTGCCAAACAGCTTAAAAGCCAAGAAAATTAACAATAATCAGATTATCCTGTAATAATTGTAAATATAGCGTGCAATATGTCGCGACTGCTGTTATTTTCGCGCTAAATTTTTAAAATTCAGAATATTTTTCTTGATTAGGATAAATAAATGAAAATCAATGGTAATGAAATTCGCCCTGGTAACATCATCGAATATAAAAACGACCTTTATTTTGCGGTAAAAACCCAAGCGGTTAAACCTGGTAAGGGCGGCGCATTTGCCCAAGTTGAGCTGAAAAGCCTTACAACTGGAACCAAATTAAATGAGCGTTTTCGTGCAAATGAAACCGTTGAGCGGGTACGTTTAGAACAACGCGACCACACTTTTCTTTACGCCGAAGGTAACATATTAATTTTCATGAATGTCGAAAATTTCGACCAAATCGAACTGCAAACCGAGTTTGTTGGTGACCGTGCAAAATTTTTGCAAGACGGCATGTTAGTTGTGGTCGATTTTTATGAAGAAAAAGCCATCAGCATTAAACTACCAGATCAAGTTACACTAAGAGTAGCCGATACTGAGCCGGTTATTAAAGGCCAAACATCTGCAAACAGTTTTAAACCCGCGACATTAGATAATGGTGTTCGCGTTACGGTGCCACCTTTCATTAAAATAGACGAAATGATTGTGGTAGATACAAACGAACTTATTTATTTGCGCAGAGCCGATAAATAGTACCAACATCTGAGCTAAGCACATGGCTTGGCTCAACATCAGTGAATTAAGGAATATATTGGAATGGCACGTACAGCCCTATTAAACGTGATGGTAAACACTGTTCGCAAAGTCGCACGTAGTTTAGTCCGCGATTTTGGCGAAGTAGAAAATCTACAAATTTCGCGCAAAGGCCCAAAAGATTTTGTAACCAGTGCCGATTTACGCGTCGAAGCAAAATTAATTGAATTTTTGCAAGAAGCCCGCCCTGGTTATGGCATCATCAGCGAAGAAGCTGGCGAAACAATTGGCACCGATAAAACCCATCGTTGGATTATTGACCCAATTGATGGCACAACAAATTTTATGCATGCTAATCCGCATTTTTGTATCTCTCTGGCGCTAGAGCGCGATGGCGTTATTCATGCAGGGGTTATTTACAACCCAATTACCGATGAGCTGTTTGAAGCAGAGCTTAACCGTGGTGCATTTTTAAACGATATTAAACTGCACATGTCTGGCCGCGTAAACTTAGCTGATACGTTAATTTCAACGGGTCAAGCCGAATTGTTTATTGATCCAAATTCATATTATCGCCGTTTGGCTAAAGCCCATACACGCTCACACGGGGTACGTATTACGGGTTCAGCCGCATTAGACCTTGCAAACCTTGCAGCAGGCCGTAGCGATTGTTTTTGGGATAATGGCATCAAAATATGGGACATCGCAGCAGGTACACTGATGATAACAGAAGCAGGTGGTGTACTTAGCGACTTAGATGGTGGCGAGTTTGATATTAATTCTGGCCGTATTGCAGCAACCAATACCAACCTAATGCCAACATTTATTGAAATGCTTAAAATTTCTTAGGTCTTAAAAAAGCTGTAATTTATAATTATCCAATGGTCAATCAATACAAATGGTTGACCATTTTTTTATGCCGTGTAAGTTTAGGTGATATATAGTCTAGACTAACCTGTTTTAAGGAAAAAACATGCATTATGAAGCGCGACAAATTTCGAAACCTCGCATTTTTCTGCTTCGAATGCTAATTTTCATCGCACTAGTAATCATCGCGGTTACCATATTGTACAAAGATTTAATCGATGCATTTTTATCCAACCCATTTTTAAACGGTCTTATTTTATGCGTCATCTTATTTGGCGTTATCTTTACTTGTCGGCAAATTTTGCGCCTCACACCCGAAATTAGATGGCTAAATAATTTACGCATTGCCGACCCGACCATTCAAACAGGCCGACAACCCAAGCTACTCGCCCCCATGGCTACAATGCTTGGCAACCAAACTGGCGAAGTAACCCTAAGCACCAACAGCATGCGCACTTTGTTGGATTCAGTCGGCGCTCGGTTAGATGAAGCGCACGAGATATCACGCTATATTACTGGCTTATTGGTGTTTCTAGGTTTATTAGGTACATTTTGGGGTTTGCTAGACACTCTAAATTCTATTGCAGACACGATTACGGGGTTAGATGCAGGCACAGGCGAAACATCTGCGGTTTTTGAAGAGTTAAAAGCCGGTTTACAAGCCCCTTTAAAAGGCATGGCAACTGCGTTTAGCTCATCCTTATTTGGCTTAGCAGGCTCTTTGGTTATTGGTTTTATGGATATTCAGGCCAACCAAGCCCAAAACCGTTTTTACCTTGAATTAGAAGACTGGCTATCGACTGTAACCGACATTACAGATGGTAGCAAAAGTGAACAACGCAATGTTGGCGTATCTCCGCAAGTTAATTTTGCCATTCAAGACATGCAAAAATCAATTGCAAAAATGGATAACAGAATGGAAGAACATTTATTCAATAACCAAAATAGTAATGATGCCTTAAATACAATTGCCCAAGGCGTGCAACATATTGCCGAACAAGTGCGTGACGAAGGTGAATATGTACGCGATTTGATTACTTCGCAAAACCAACAAAATGCCGAAATGAGCAGCCTTTTGCAACGCCTACAGGCTCAAAACCCCGAAAATGCCAACCAATATCAAGAAAACCAGTTAGACGACGACAATTTACCGCCTAATGATAAA
>JABSRY010000304.1 GCA_013214985.1 Hyphomicrobiales bacterium | reverse complement strand
TCAAACATCATTATTAGCCAGTTATTCATTTCCACGAGTTTAAACTATCCGATTGAAATTGGTGACTTCTAGTCTTCAACTTTAAATATTTGATTAGTATTAAGGTCTTTAATCATGTTTACGCAGGAACCATTCCAATGATAGCGAACATGCCTTCCCTGCCCTGGAATCGACATTACATCTGGATAAAATGCAGCAAAACAAATGCCACCCTGATTACGCACGCTTCTGTAAATTATACCATTTGAGCCTTTAGATTTCATATCACGAGCAAAGGCTTGTGAAGCTGAATAATCATTTTCATTCATTAGCTCATCAAACCCCTCGCCTGCAATGTCTGTCATTATTGCATCGATTTGGCCGATAAGCTCTCTAAAATCACTTAACCAACCTGCGGATTGATTGGTTTCAGAATAGAATTTTTGCATATGATGGATTGTTTCAAAAAGCGCTGTCTCAAAACTGTCTGCCGCATAGAACGCTCCAAATGTACCGTCGTGAAATCTACCTGTTTTATCTTCACTAACATGAGTAAACGGTGCCATAACATATGAAGAACCAGCACCGCCCACTCTTCGTTCTGGTGGTATTAAGTCGATATTTCCTATGGTTTCTGCAATTCTGGCGTTACTTCGGGACTCTGCGGCACCTAACAACATCCAATCAGCAGGGTCAGCAATATCCTCAAACAAGTCAATTGGTGGATAGGCAGAGTTAATTAAGCGAAAATATTCAGACCACTTAATAGTAGAAATGGGCACGTCTACCATGGGCTACGAACAGAATCTAGATACCTACGAACACGCATTAAATCAGTTAGCTGGCCACCAAGCATAATATCTAATGCAATTTCTCCATTAAAAGCATCATTTTGACTTTTAACCCATGCGTACCCGCGTGAGGCATCTCTAAACAATAGCCTTAAAGCTTTGTGTATTCCCATTAAGTTTGACATTCTCGCAGCCGTATCAATACTTGCACGGCCTAATTTACCGCTTTTCCATCTCGTATAAGTTCTAGTTGAAATACCACCGAGCAAAGTAGCCATTTGGTCATCAGTAAGTTCCCATCTTGCAGCAAGATTGACCACAGCACGCTGCATAGCTTCAATTTCATCATCCGAAAATTGATTGTCTTGTCCAATATCTGGGGTTTCTAGCAATTTAAGTCGTGACATAGTAAATTCCTGTAATTGACATTTGTCTACATAATATCATATTCAGGCTAAATGTCAATTATAAGGCCGCCACAAAATTAAAATTTCGCTTAAATTCGAACCTTTTGCAAATCAGACATAATTAAATCGTTCGATTTATTACTCACTCCAAACTCAGCCGCATATTTACTCCAATTGCCAATAGCTGACTCAACTTGTTCTAATATCTCCCTGATTGATTGTTCGTTAAGATCCGCTTTCTTCCCAAGCTCCATCAAATGCTGGCGGGAAATGTCCTTACCATGACCCAAAACTGTTGTAGAATGTTCACCGCCTGGGCCGACACACCAAGTCAAATCATATACAGGAGACATATGCCATTGCCCATCTCTCTCCATAATATAACTAAACTGACGCGCATGATCATCACGATTATGCGAAAGCACGTTAAAGACCGCTAAAGTGAACATATTTTTGCATTCTCTTTGATCTCTAGTCACAGATCTTGTCAAAAGAATGAGGTCTTTATAATCAAGTTGCGGAATACGAATATCAGTATAAAGCAGCCCGCTAGCTGAATGAACGTGAACCCTTTTATTCCCAATTTTATCAAAACGTTTTGCAGCAAAATAAACTTGATCCCGCTGACCTGAAAGCAATCTTGTTTCTGGCAAGAAGCGACCTGCGTCTTTAGCCATCATTGAATACGCCATCTCTATTGCCGCAATATCATCAGGATCATCCCGTCCGGGAAATTTAACAAGATAATGCTCATACCCCATTGGAGCGATACCAATGCCGTGAACAGCATGCCCTTCCTCATTCACGGCAATTAGAGCCTTTGGTCGTGCACCGCCTGGTGATCCACCATTCTGGCCTAGAATCAACAGAACCTCACTAACGTCACCTGACAACACCAATTGCGCATCTGCTGCAAGCACATCGAGATCTAATACCGCAGCCTCATCTCCCCAAACATCAGTTGCTGGGGCATAAGACAGCGCACCAATACCATTACTGCCAACACAAGCAAGCCTATCAAGCGGCGATAATACCGCTGGCTCAATTCCAAGCTGACGTGCACGTCGATCTACGAGCAATCGCCCCCAGCCATCTGGCAAACTATCATGAAATACACCATGTAATCCCTCAAATACTTTCACATCAAACGATGAATGCAACCCACCTTCTGTTCTATAATGGACGGGGGAAATATTAATCCCAGAATCTAAAAATCTTTGATCATACTCTAAATATGCAATTTTATCTCTGTACGCAATCCTGCCAACAATTTGAACATCATCAAGATCCCAACGCAAACTCACATCAATAGGAGTATCTGCTGCAATTTTCATTTTATAGTCCCCCGTAGCGGTTCTTTCTTACGCTTCAACACTTCATCAATGCTATCAAATTTTGGCTTTAACAGTAGTTTCTCAAGCGTCCCCTCATCACCAAGCGCTGTCACAAGCTTAACAAACGAAATTAAAGAAATTTGACCTGTCCGTTCAAATTTTTTAAGAGTGCCAAAAGGTACACCACTACGATTAGCAAGCCCTTCTTGGGTTAATTTTTGCGCCAATCTTCGATTCTTAACACGAAGAGCCAATTCAGTCGATATATCATCCGATGAAAGAAAAATAAAAGCCACAATAGTATCCGTTATGTTAAAATTTGATATACAAAAGATACTACCATATCTATAATATTTTAAAAGAGAGTTTATAAGAACAAATAAATCAAAAGATTTACATCACTTTAATACGGGTTGTGCGTATAGCTGATAAATCATCGCATTCGTTTCAACTATAAATAATAATTACTATTGAAAATCGCAAACTATATAATACCCATTTCGTCTTGACCCTTTAAAACATATTAAACCAGAATTAATCAAACCTGCAATATCGCGCTTTGCTGTAGCGATCCCAATATTCCAAAAATTCGTCATATCAAGTGCCGTTGGCTTATTGCTTTGACGGACTTGAAAATAAAACCTCACTTGTCTTTGATTTAGATTCTGAAAAATATCAAGATCATTTTGCATTTTTATAGTATCAAAATTGATACGATAAACTTCAAATTCGACGGCAGCACCCCCCATTTTTTCAACTTTAATTTGTGCACACAAAATATCAGCTAGGTCAGTATATCCACTCAATTGCAGAAATAATTTAACAAGCTTTGAGGACGTTTTTGCCATAGATATAAAGTTGCATAAACTCGGTGCTCTACGGCCTTCATACCAGTTTTTTACTGTGCGCGGATTGGCACCAATCTTTCTCGCGATTCTCTTAACAGCGCCACCAACCTCTACGTATTCTTCTCGTAAAACTTGCGAAATAATTTTTGCTATTTTCTCCTGATTTTCACTCGGAAAAACTGGGTCCATTTTAGAATAAGACATTTAACTGCTTGTCTTATACTAAATTGAGTTTGATATGATATATTGAACTGTTGCTAGTCAGGTGGCCACCTGACTAGCAATGTCAGGGATCGGATCGTTGTGCCGCTGGTTTTTTGAACCGAAAAGGAGCTTGATCATCCCTGTTCTTTCTTTATAGGCCTGAACGGATACTTGCGCTTTAAGGCGCGAATGACAAGCATAGGACAAAGAAAAGATGACTAAAGTCATAACACAAAATGAGCCAATTACAAGTGAGGCTACCTGCTATATCGGTGTTGACATATCTAAAAAAACTCTGGAGTATCTCCCGCCGTATATAGCTTATGTCATATAAAATGATTCAATTTAAACAAATCATCTATTGAGCATTTTTGTGGTTCTGTCGCAAACTGCTAATGTAGACGTAGTCGCGCCTTTTGTTAGACACAGTTATCCAGCGAGTGCCGAAAATTGTTGGAAAGCAGTTTTACCAGTGGTTCCAAATTGTTGTTTGCGGATCATATGTGCAACCTCAATTCCCTCCAGTGTAGCAGAAGCTGAGTGGAA
>JABSRY010000303.1 GCA_013214985.1 Hyphomicrobiales bacterium | reverse complement strand
CACCAAAGGTTGAGATTGCCCCAACTCCATTATCCGCCTCATTTATTTCATGGACATGATTGTCATGCGTATTATCCTCGGCCACCAAAGCATCGTCATGCGGTTGCTGATAGTCGCTGCCCTGCACAAATTCTGGGCGTAAATAACCGCTATGCTCATCTGGTTGGTCGAAATATTGATCATCTATATCGCGCTGAACGGGCGCTTCTTCGTCGGCGTAATATGGCGAGTCGCTCACTTGTTGCACTTCTTCATAATAGCCTTGGTTTAAATATTGCCCGTCAACAACATAGCGCTGTTCAGCAGCATAACGCGCGTCATGCTCCGAAGGCTGCTTATGATCTTTTGGGGGTCTATTTACCATATTAATTTCTCATCTCAATAATTGCCAATATAACAGTTTTTATTATCACTGTTTAAACAAATATACTTCGCCATCTTCTAACATTAATCTAGGCGCTCTAAACTGATTCATCAACTCATGATCGTGGGTCGCAATAACAATTGATGTGCCCATTTTATTTAATTCGACAAATAAGCGCAACAACCTTGCAGCAAGTTCTGGGTCAACATTACCCGTTGGCTCATCTGCCAACAATAAATCTGGCTGGCCGATAACCGCGCGCGCAATGGCAGTTCTTTGTTTTTCGCCGCCACTTAGCACATTTGGGTACACATGCATATGGTCACCCAAATCGACCCACTGCATAAGTTCTATAACATCTTGCCTATAGGTATGCTCGGGGTAGCCCCTAACCCGTAACGGCAATGAAACATTTTCATAAACAGTTAGATGTTCAAGCAATCTAAAGTCTTGGAAAACAACACCAATTTTGCGGCGCATGTGCGCCAATTCACTGCGCCCTAATGTTGACATATCTTTGCCAAAACATGTGACTAGGCCACGGGTTGGCCGCATGGATAAAAACATTAAATTAAGCAAACTCGACTTACCAGCGCCACTAGGCCCGCTGATAAAGTAAAACGATTGTGGCTCTATATGAAATGAAACATTACGCAATATTTCGGGCCCAATGCCGTAGCGCAAACCTACATTTTCAAATCGAATCAATGAACATCTCCAACTGGATATTTGATAATAGTGTTAAACCATATACATAATGATGATAAATAACTTAAATTTATGGCAAAATTCTGATATATGGATTAAAATATAGAAATCTCAAATTATTGCCATAGATTTTGCTACCATGGATATATTAACCACTTGTTAATATCAGTAAAATGTGTTGATAATTTATTTACCATAAAGCTTTAAGCTGTTAACTCAACAACAAGTTAACATATTTAAAATATAATGGTTAAAACTACAATTGACGGCGGTGGTGTGACATGAAAATTACTTGTGCTAATTGTAATACAAAATTCGCGATCGGCCTAAAAGAATTGGGCCCAAAAGGCAGGAAGTTAAAATGTTCTTCTTGCAACCATATTTGGCGCGAATTTGACCCAGTAAAATCTACCGAAAACCCAGAACCAAAACCAAAAATTGAAAAAAAGGTACCTGCCGCTTCACCGCCTAAAAATGACAAAGCCGATGGTTCAAAAGATAGCGATACAACCAAAAGTGAAGAAAATGATCAGAGTGCCATTGATGACATGTTTGCAGCCGTTATTGACAGCGAAGAAATAGACCCAGAATTTGCCGCTGCGGCAATTGCCGATGAAGAAAATGATCAATCTGCCATTGATGATATGTTTGCAACCGCTGATGACAGTGAAGAGAACGATCAGGGTGCAATTGATGACATGTTTGCAACCACTGAGGATGACGAAGAGGACGAACAAGGTATAGTTGATGACTTGTTCGCGGCCGCCAAAGATAGCGAAGAAAATGATCAATCTGCCATTGACGACATGTTTGACAACCCATTAACGATGAATTTAAGCGAAAAACCAGTTATTGCCAAGCCCGCTAAAGTTAATCAGCAAGATTTTGAAAAATCGCTCCCATCACAATCTGGCGTTTACAAAAAACCCAAACTGGCGGTGAATAGCAACTTCTTTGCATGGGCTGGCCTTGCTGCGAGCGTTTGTTTAATAGTTGGTATATTTATTTTTGGTAAAACCTCTATAATTAGATTTTTTCCACAGAGTGCCGCAACCTATGAATTATATGGGTTTAATACCAATATATTAAACCTTGAATTTGTAAATGAAGGCACCGAACATATCTCTCAAGATGGTATTGAATTTTTAATTGTAAGTGGTAGCATTATCAATAATAGCGAATATCGCGAAATCATTCCTGAAGTGCGGGCTTATTTGGTGGATCGTAACGGCAATTCTATATTTAGCTGGCCGATACCCATCTCTCGGACAACACTCGCATCCAAACAAATGGTATCGTTTAAATCGGGCACTAAATCGCCCCCAAATACAACGCAAAAAGTTAAAGTTAAATTTGTCATTGACAAAAAACTAGCTTCTAAATAGTTTCTATCAAAAAGTAATTGCAACTGGTAACATCATGAATTCTACAAAAAAACCCAATATTAAAGTTCTTTATAACGAAGAAACACTCGCCACCGAAATTGAACGTCTTGCAAAAGAAATAGCAGTCGATTTGCCTGAAAATGTCATGGTTGTCTCTATTTTGAAAGGTAGCTTTATTTTTGCAGCCGATTTATTACGCGCCATTCATCGGGCTGGCGGCGTGCCAGATGTTGAATTCATTACCCTATCGAGCTATGGCCACCGCCAAACATCTAGCGGTAAAGTAGAAATTATGCGCGACATTACCACCGATGTTAAAGGCCGCGAAATTTTACTGGTCGATGATATTTTAGAATCAGGCCGCACAATGGCATTTGCCAAAGACTTAATGTATGCCCGTGGCGCCAAAAGCGTTAAAACTTGTGTTTTACTAGACAAACCCCACAACCGTGCCATTGATATTGTGCCAGACCACAAAGCATTTGAATGTGAAGATTTATTTGTGATTGGTTACGGCATGGATTTAGCCCACGGCTACCGTCAATTGCCATATATTGGGGTTGTAGTGAGCGATGATGAAGAAGATTAAACAAATGAGCAAATAATGAAGCAAATTCTTATAGCCGAAGATCAAGTGGATATCGCCCAGTTTCTAAAACGGGGTCTTGAGAAACACGGCTATAAGACGATTATTTGCGAAAATGGTGCAATTGCATTACAAACCCTAGAAAAAAGCCATGCCGATGATGAAATTCATTTGGTATTATCTGACATTCAAATGCCGATAATGGATGGGGTGGCATTAGCGCTTAATGTAATTCGTGATATGCCACACATACCCATGATATTAATGACTGGTTATGGCGAACAGCGCGCCCGTGCTATTGGGTTAGAAGATTTAGTGGTCGATATCATCGAAAAGCCATTTGAATTGTCTCATTTGCTAAGAATTATTGAAAATACTATTTAGTTTAGAGAGTTTAAACTTTTGAAAAAAATCAGCCTCATATTTGTATTATCAATTTTATTAGCGGCTTGTATTGCGCCTAATAGCGTACCCAACACGACCCCCAAACAAACTAAAAGCCGCACACAAGTTGTTAATGACTTAATGTCCACAGCACACCAAGAGCACGCACAAAAATTCGGCGGCATTTATAGCGATGTTGGTAAAACCAAACATATTCAATCTATTATGAACCGCCTAAGAAAAACATCGGGCTTTAACGGCAAAACAATTAATGCGATTATTTTGAATTCAGGTGACGTTAATGCGTATTCATTAAAGTCTGAAGCTAAAAATGCTTATGTTTATATAACCCGCGATATGCTTAACTTTGTTAAAAATGACGACGAATTGGCTTTTGTTTTAGCCCATGAAATGGCGCATATAAGCATAAATAATCACCACAAAAAGACACCCAAACAAAATATTGCCGAAGAGTTAAAAGCCGACAAATTGGCCAAACGCTATATTATACGGCGCCCAATATATGATTTTATTAGACGTTTGGCCGCTAGACAAAAATATCTAACCAATGCAGATGCCCACTATTACCCCAGTAATGCCCAACGTTTAAGCCAGTTATACACGCCTCACTCCAAGACCCGAAAGTCTTGATGTGATATTATACGGAAATTATCTGTAACTTGATCTCG
>JABSRY010000302.1 GCA_013214985.1 Hyphomicrobiales bacterium | reverse complement strand
CTAAAAACTGGCCTGGCGCCGCTTTATCACGCTTAACCAGTGAAGATATTATACCCGTTGCATCGCCCGAAATTATTAAAAAATATAAATTATCTAGCCCAAAATCGGTTCTCAACGCACCCTTATTGCACCTTGATACCAGACAAACAGCATGGAATGACTGGTTTGCTGCAGCAAATATTTTGGAAGTTCAGGCAGTAAGAGGCAAGTATTTTGACCAATTTTCTATGGTAATTGTTGCTGCGACCTCTTCCATGGGGGTGGGCTTAGTGCCCAGTTATTTAATTCAGGACGAATTAAACTCGGGTATTTTAAAACAAGTCAATAATTTATCATTAGTGACAGGCAACCAATATTTTATTGCGACACCAAGTGGCGTTGAAAATGAACAAGCTGAAATTTTTATTAAATGGATGCGGCAACAAATTGCTAAAACAGAATCCTTTTTAAAGACCACGTTGTAAAATGCAAACTCATTCGAAAAACAAATGAATTAAGTTGATAATAACATTATTAAACAATGATAGCTCGGTTTATAAATGATAAAAATCGTAATAAACTATTGGTTATGTAATGCTTAAAAAAACTATAATTAATGCCGACGCAATTCGTCAAAAATTCTCTAATGCTATGTCTAAAATGTACCGCGAAGAAGTGCCTGCATATGGCACTTTAATGGACATTGTGAGCGATGTTAATAAGACAATATTGGCAAAAGATAAAGCCTTAGCAGATGCTTTAGATGCCACCAAAGGCATTGAGCGCATCACCGAAGAGCGCCACGGCGCCATTAGACTGGGCACCGCCCAAGAGCTTAACATGATGCGCCGAATATTTGAAGTTATGGGCATGTACCCTGTTGGTTACTATGATTTAAGCGTTGCAGATATACCCGTGCATTCTACTGCGTTTCGGCCAATTACCAAAAAGGCATTGGCGTTTAACCCGTTTCGAATTTTTACGTCTTTATTGCGTTTTGAATTTATTAACGACCCAAAATTACTTTTAAAGGTTAAAGCAACTTTAGCTGAACGTAAAATATTTAGCGACAAAGCAGTTGCTTTAGTGGAAAAGGCCGAAAGGCGCGGCGAATTAAATGAACAAGATAGTAATGATTTTGTTTTAGAAATTTTAGAAACTTTCCGTTGGCATTCTGACGCAAAAGTAAGTTTAGAATTATATAACAAATTGCATGATAGCCATAGGTTGATTGCCGATATCGTATCTTTTAAGGGGCCACATATAAACCATTTAACCCCAAGAACTTTAGACATTGATGCCGTTCAAACTTTAATGCCCAAATATGGTATTAACCCAAAAGCAGTGATTGAAGGCCCCCCGAGCCGAAAACACCCTATATTACTGCGCCAAACCAGCTTTAAAGCGCTTGAAGAACAAGTGAATTTTATAAGCATAGACAATAAAAAATCACAAGGCATGCATACCGCTAGATTTGGTGAAATTGAGCAACGTGGTGCGGCGTTAACCACCAAAGGCCAAGCTTTATACGACGCGCTACTAAACAAAGCCCGCCAATTGGTGATGCCAAACTCAGATGGCTCAAACGCACAGGAATATTCAGATAATTTAGCGGCCGTGTTTAAAGATTTCCCGGATGACATAACAGAAATGCACGATCAAGAACTGGCATATTTTAATTATTCGATTACCGATTTTGGTAAATCTGCTGCAAATTGTGGTGGAGACGAAGGGCAGTTAAGCGACCTTATAGAACGTGGGCTGGTGCGTTATGACCCAATTATATATGAAGATTTTTTACCCGTGAGTGCCGCTGGTATATTTGAATCTAATTTGGGTGAAGGCAACAAACAAAAGATTATTACCCGTTCAAACAGAGTTGAATTTGAAGATGATTTAGGCGGCAAAACGCTTAATTTGTTTGACCATTATGCAATGCTCGAAGCTGAATCGATTAAAAATTGCATAAGCATATTAAAACCTTCGACCATGGTTATGTAACTTTAGGCCGAATGCATAACAAGTTAACCGCTCAAAAGAGTCGGTGTAAGCGTGTGTAAGTATAAGGCATAAATTGGTTTTAAAGTTATAGGGAGACCTTTTTAACCAACTTTTGCCCGCCCAGTGGTTATGGTGCATTGTCACCATTCATATTAGGCTTACGCACGCTTTTATAATACCTTTGATAAACTACAAAATTTTACTATACCGCTCGCTTAATTCCATCTACAAATATATTATATATACCGAAAAGGGAGATAAGCATGACGACACAATTTATAAAATCTAAAGCGGCAATTGCGTGGAAGGCTGGCGCGCCTTTATCTATTGAAACTATAGATGTGATGCTGCCCAAAGCGGGCGAAGTTTTGGTAAAAGTTTTAGCTTCAGGTGTGTGCCATACCGATGCTTTTACATTATCTGGCGACGACCCTGAAGGTATTTTCCCCGTTATTTTAGGCCATGAAGGCAGCGGCGTTGTTGAACAAATTGGTGAAGGCGTAACCTCGGTTAAAGTCGGCGACCACGTCATACCGCTTTACACACCCGAATGCGGTGAATGTAAATTTTGCTTATCTGGCAAAACCAACCTATGCCAAAAAATTAGAGAAACCCAAGGCAAAGGCCTAATGCCCGATGGCACTACACGGTTTTTTAAAGATGGCCAACCGATTTTTCATTATATGGGCTGTTCGACATTCTCGGAATATACGGTATTGCCCGAAATTTCATTGGCAGTAGTTAACCCTAAAGCACCCTTAGAAGAAGTATGTTTACTGGGTTGCGGTGTAACAACCGGTATTGGCGCCGTGATGAACACAGCAAAAGTCGAAGAAGGCGCAACCGTTGCCATATTTGGCCTTGGTGGCATTGGTTTGAGTGCGGTTATTGGCGCAACCATGGCAAAAGCCAGCCGCATTATTTGTATAGATATCAATGAGAGAAAATTTGAATTAGCCCGCAAACTTGGCGCTACCGACTGCATTAACCCCAAAGATTATGACAAGCCTATTCAAGATGTCATTGTTGAGTTAACCGATGGCGGTGTCGACTATTCTTTTGAATGCATTGGCAATGTAGACATTATGCGCAGTGCTTTAGAATGCTGCCATAAAGGTTGGGGCGAATCGATTATTATTGGTGTTGCAGGCGCGGGTAAAGAAATTGCCACCCGCCCGTTTCAGCTAATTACTGGGCGCGTGTGGCGTGGCTCGGCTTTTGGTGGGGTTAAAGGCCGCAGTGAATTGCCAGAATATGTCGAGCGCTATTTGGCAGGAGAATTTTCTCTTAATGATTTTATTACCCATACGATGGAACTTGAAGACATTAACAAAGCATTTGACCTGATGCATAGCGGCGAATCTATTCGTTCGGTTATTCATTTTAAGCAATCATAACGGCGGCGACATGACATTAAAACAAATTGGTAATGCTAAAAGTTTTGGCGGTTGGCAGCAGCGCTTCAGCCATACATCTGACAGCCTAAACTGTGATATGACGTTTAGCATTTATTTGCCACCACAGGCAAATATGGGTGAAAAAGTGCCTGTGCTTTATTGGCTTTCAGGCCTAACTTGTAGTGATGAAAATTTTGTACAAAAAGCCGCAGCGCAGCGCATTGCGGCAGAGCTTGGCATGGCAATTGTAACACCTGACACTAGCCCACGCGGCGATAATGTGCCCGATGATGAAAATGGCGCCTATGATTTTGGCTTAGGGGCTGGCTTTTACCTAAACGCAACCCAAGCACCGTGGATCAGCCATTACCAAATGTATGATTATATTGTGACCGAGCTGCCTGCGTTAATTGAGGCTAATTTTCCTGTAAATACCAAGCGGGCAATTAGTGGGCATTCTATGGGCGGGCACGGCGCCTTAACCATCGGCTTAAAGAATAGTGAGCTTTATAAAAGCATTTCGGCATTTAGCCCTATATGCAATCCGATTAATTGTGACTGGGGTAAGAAGGCTTTTGAAAATTATTTGGGTGAAAATAGGGCCGATTGGCAGGCCTATGATGCTTCTGTTTTAATAGCCAACACCACCAATAAATTGCCTATATTAGTCGATCAGGGTTTGGATGATGATTTTTTAGAAAATCAGCTTAAACCACAAAGCCTTATATCTGCTGCAAAGGCCAATGATTACGCGAT
>JABSRY010000301.1 GCA_013214985.1 Hyphomicrobiales bacterium | reverse complement strand
GTATCATAATCAATAGAGAATCTATTTAAATCAAAACGTCAACACAATATTCGGAGTTTCAAAGACTCAGAGTATATTAATAAAAATAAGCTATTGCTGCAAAATATGAAAAAGTGAAGAAGCTATAATGTATAGCGATTAAGTATAAAAAAATAATCGGAAGGTGATAAAATTTAGTGGATAATTATAGTTTAAAGGAAAAAGAAAATATTATGGGTATGCTAATACCCGCAATAATTATGGGACGTGTGTCTGAGTTTTTTGGGTTCTTTGTTTATGCAATTGCATCGGTTTTGGTGTTCCCAATTGTGTTTTTTCCGAATGCAGACCCTATTAATGCACTATTGATGTCATTTGCAGTGTTTTCGTTGGCATTTATTGCTCGGCCAATTGGTTCTGTTTTGTTTATCATGCTCGATAAAATTATAGGCCGCTCAGGGAAAATTATTTTAGCCTTGTTATTGTTGGGCGTTTCAACAATTTGCATTGGTTTTCTACCCTCCTATGCCGAAATTGGCATTGCTGCGCCAATTGCTTTGGCCATTTTGCGCTTTGGGCAAGGGTTAGCAACAGGCGGCTCATTTAGTGGGTTAATATCTGCAGTGGCTCGTAACGCGCCAAAAGAGCGCCGAGGGTGGTATTCTATGTTTGCGCAATTAGGTGCACCTATTGGGCTAATATTAGCATTAGTGTTTTTTGCAGTTTTTAAGAGCATTTTAACAGCGGAAGAGTTTATTAATTGGGGCTGGCGATTTACATTTATTGTAGTACTTGCTCTAAACGTTGTGTCCTTATTTGCCCGTATGAAACTAACCAATACCGAAGAATTGCAAGAAATTCGTAAAAGCATGCATTTAAAACCAGTGCCTATTTTGGATTTGTTCCGTAAATATGGCTATTGGGTTTGGGTGGGGGCATATGTACCTTTAGCAAGCTTTGCACTATTCCATATGGTTACCGTGTTTCCGCTAGGACTTGTAATGTTGGGCGATGTAATGCCATTAGCTGATTTTTTGATTATCGAGATTGTTGGTGCAGTAATATTTGCTACATTTGTATTTATTTCAGGCCTTTTGGCAGATAAAATTGGCCGTGAGCAACTATTATTGATTGCTGCAACGCTAATTGCGTTATTTAGCTTGTTTACAGGCGTAATTATTCAAGATGACTATTCTGGCATAACGGTCTTTGTTTTGGTGGGGTTTGCTATTTTAGGCTTGTCATACGGCCAAACAAGGGGTGCGTTAGCCCATCATTTTGATGATGTTTATCGCTATACAGGTGCTATGGTAACATCTGACATCGCTTGGTTGTTTGGCGCGGCATTTGCGCCAATAATTGCCTTTGCTTTAACGCATTATTATGGCGTTCAATATGCGGGTTATTATTTGTTGTCGGGTGCTTTAGCAACAATTGTTGCATTATTACTAAGTCGCAAAAAGGTAAAACGGTAAAATATGTAAAATTAACAGCATATACCTGTATCCAATAGGGATGTGGATGCTTATGATATAAAAAAATGGAGCAAAGATATAATCTCTGCTCCATAAATTTAAAAAAACATCAAAATAATTAGTCTACAAATGCTTTCTCAATAGCAAATTGACCTGGTCTTGAGTTTGAACCTTCAATAAAGTCAAGGTCTAGACAAGCCTTTTTTAAAGATTCTAACATTGCCATAGAACCACAAATCATCACTCGGTCGGTATCTGGGGTTAATGCACCGCCGGCAAACTCAGCCAAGCGGCCATCTTCTATCCAGTTGGTAATTCTACCCATGTTTTCTGATTGTTCACGAGTAGTCGCCGGCAGATGGAATAATTTGTCCTTACATAGATCACCCAAAAATTCGTGATCGCGAACAGATTGAACTAAATCGATACCATAGGTCAGTTCACCAACTGTACGGGTTGTATGAAACAAATATACAGAATCAAATTTTTCATAGACCTCTGGATCACGGATAACACTAGCAAACGGCGCAAGGCCTGTGCCTGTTGAGAATAAGAACAATCTTTTGCCAGGTATAAGTGCATCAAAAACCAATGTGCCAACAGGTTTAGGGCGAATAAGAATATGATCACCCACTTGAATTTTTTGCAGACGAGATGTCAAAGGGCCATCAGGCACTTTAATTGAATAAAATTCTAATTCTTCATCCCAATTTGGTGATGCAATTGAATAGGCGCGTAATAATGGTTTTTTCTCGCCCATTAAACCGATCATAACAAATTCGCCAGATCTAAAGCGTAAACTATCTGGGCGCTCAGTACGGAAAGAAAATAGTGAATCTGTATAATGTTTTACAGATTTTATTTCCAGAGAAAGGCAACCTTTAGGTAGGGGCAATTCATCCGTGTTTTGAACAGCTATTGTTTCACTCATTTCAACGTCTCCAATGTTACAAATTTCAATAATTTAACGATTTATCGAAAAATATTTAATATTAGCGATAGGGATTAATTCGGACATAATCTAACGATTTTTAATATAAATACAATATTAGAGGTGGATATACACACAGTAAATGACACTTTTTATGCCAAAAACACCAAAAAAAGTTATAAAATTTAAATTATATTGATGTTCAGCGATTTTTATATAACATTTAAATAGTGTTAATTGTTGATATTCACAATAATAAGCATATATGTAATTCCTATATTTTTACTATTTTAAAATTGCTAAATCTATACCGAAAAATTCGACTATTTTAGTCAAAAAAGGCATAAAAACACTGAAATATTTGAGTGGTTTCCAATTGAAATATGCCGAGCTTTTAATGTGAAAAGAAAATCATGCAAACTACTTAATATTTCCAAAAATAGCCAAATAAAAAGGTCAGAATTTCCCGAAGTTAATCAGTTGAGCATTTTATCAGTTATGTACTCTGATTTTGCCCAACACTAGACACAAAAAAACCCAATGTTTCCATTAGGTTAAATGGTGCCGGTTAGGGGACTGTTTTATCCGTTGACAATCGAGTTATATTGCGGTTTTTAGGGCATATGGCGCATTAAAAGTAACGCATAAAGTTACGCAAAAAGTAGCGCAATTCACACATTTATTAGGAATATTGTGAATTGGCTTTTGAAAAGCTCATCTGATCTTTGAGTGCAAGGATCCGCTCATCAGGCTATTAATTGGATAAAGTCAAAAAATTAATGTGTGGTTGTGAATTGACATACAAAAATAACTCACACTTGTGGTTAATCGGTGTTCAGCACTGACCATTTATATTAATTTTCACACTTTTATGCTCAGGGGCGCTCTACATTTGGCTCAGCTTTAAACGGCAATGGTGGGTTATTCTTAAATGCTCATTATAAGTTGCAGACCGCGTCGTTTTCAGGGACGAGGGCGTACTGATTGAGATGGGAAACCCTAAAGTAAAACAGATAAATAATCCATTGGATCATTTATCTGTTGAATGCACCCCAGTTCTTTGCAAGGCAAAAGTTATGAGATTGTCTATTGAATTTTTGAAATATTATGTTTGTTAGTAAGCATGGTTATCTGTTGGTTTTGATTTTTAAAACTCAATTTCAGATTTTATAGTTAGCAGAAGCATCATGTTTAACTTTTAAAGGTGAATTTCCGAACTGACGTTTAAATAGATACGCAAAATGGCTTGGGTTAGCATATCCAACAGTCAGCGATATTTCGGTTACTGACAAGTTGCCGAGTTGCAGTAGCTCAAGCGCTAACTTCAACCGCTCTTGTTGTAAAAAACTATAGACTGGAATACCAAATTCGGACTTGAAGCCAGATTTTAATTTTTTGCTATTTAGGCCAACTTTGCGGGATATTTCATTAATCGACCATGTATGGACAATGTCACTTAATATCAGTTCCTGGGCTGTTTTAATCAACCGTTTATCTTTACCTAACAAAGTAGTTTTTGATTTATTTAGTTGGGAATTGTCAACTTTTAAAAGTTTGATAATATCAGAAAGTATATTCAAAACATGCGACTCAATGATTAAGTCATTAGGATTTACAGAAAAACCTTCGTCATAGATGTTTTGGGCAAGTTTTAATATGTTAGTTGGTGTCTTAAACATATAGCCTAACGCCTTTAAAATGATTACACTGATATAATGACCTATTCTGTTGATTTTCGCCGCCATATCCT